>DATLHD010000239.1:0-6051 GCA_035540075.1 Gemmatimonadales bacterium | reverse complement strand
TGGCGGACTCGATCAGACCCAGCCGAGCCAGGCCCTTGGCCACGACCGCCTGTCCCGAATCACTGGCGATCTCGACGCTCACCCCCGGCTTGATCTGCCGCACGAAGGCGTCCTGCGCCTCGAGGACGATCTGGTAGATGTCGCGCTGTGCGGGACTGAAGCGGCCGTTGACGGGAAGGGTGCGCGTCACGTCGGCGGAGTAATGGTCGTACGACGTGGCCGCGTCGATGAGCAGCAGCTCCCCATCGCGCATCACCCGGCTGTCCTCCATGTAATGGAGGATGGTCGCGTTGGGGCCCGAGCCCACGATGCTGCCGTACGCCGGCCGGTCGCCGCCGAACCGCCGGAAGGTTCCCTCCAGCAGCGCCTGGATCTCGTACTCTCCGCAACCGGGTGCCGTGGCCTTCATCGCCTCGCCATGGGCGCGGACGCTGATCTCCACCGCTTTGCGCAGCTGCGCGATCTCGGCTGGGCTCTTCCGCGCCCGAAGGTGGCGCACAGTGCTGTCGAGCGAACGGGTCTCCAGCCAGGGATGGGCCAGCCTGAGCTGGGCCAGGAAGCGGGCGCCCCGGGTGAGGGAATCTTCCTCCGCGTAGTCCGCGGTCTGCACGTCGGGGACGACGTAGAACGGGAAGCCGGCCGCGGCGAGCGAGTCCACCGTGCTCTGGAGCTGGGCAACGTCGCGGCCGGGAATGCCGATCCTGGCGTTCATATCGGCCGGTCGCGCCCGGGCCCCGAGCCAACGCTCCGCGATGGCGGTGCGGGTCGGCACGAACATGGTCGAGGCGACGCCGCCGCCCCGCTTGACCATGAGGAGAACGGCGTCGGTCTCGTCGAAGCCCGTGAAGTAGTAGAAGCCCGGGACCTGGTGGAACGTGGGCCAGTAGCTCACCGGCTCGACCGCGCCGAATGCCACCACGACGCCGGAGTCGATGCTCGCCGCCAGCGCCTTTCTCCTCGCGGCGTACTCGGCGTTGGCGACCTGGGCTTGCGCCGCGCTGGAGAGGGCCAGGGCGGCCGCCGCTCCGGTGAACGCAGCGCGAGCGGCTCGGCTGAGCGGTGTGGGCACGATCGGCTCCGGTTTCGTGTGAGGAGGAAGAAGGTACAACTTCACGGCCGCTCCGCTACCAGGCGATCCCGTAGTCCTCCCCGTGATTACTCGAGGCGCCCCACATGGTGCCGTGGCCCCGGTCGAAGAGGATGCCGTTGATCGGCCCCGAGGTGCGCTCCTCCAGCTCCAGCGTGTAGCCCATCCGCGCCAGGGCCGTGCGGACGCTGTCGGGCGTGGATGTCGCCACCAGCAGCAGTCCGGGCCTCGCCTCGTGGGCGCCGAAGGAGGAGCGCATCTGCGAGCTGTTGATGTTCGGCGCCTCGGCCGCCTGCTGGGGCGTCATCCCGAATTCGACGATGTTCAGGAAGAACTGCAGCAGGTTCTGGTCCTGCGTGTCGCCGCCTTGCACGGCAAATGAGAGGAACGGAAGACCATCACGAAGCGCGAGCGTCGGCGTGAGCGTCACCCGCGGGCGCTTGCCCGGCTCGATCACGTTGTAGGGTCCATCTTCCGCGCGGGTCACGAAGGCCTGCGCCCGCTGGCTGAGCCCGATCCCGGTCCGCCCCGCGATCACGGCCGGTATCCACCCGCCGCTCGGCGTCACCGAGACCACCCAGCCCGCCTCGTCGGCGGACTGGATCGAGGTAGTGCCGCCTTCGCTGGAGATCTTGTCCTGCTGTCCGCTCCGGTCGAGCGTATCGGGTGCGGGATCGACCGTCCAGCGTGACAGCAGGCCGGCGAAGGGATTGGTGCCGCCCTGGAAGGGATAGGGATCGCCCGGCTTCACGGCGGGATCGTTCCGCTTCCAGTTGATTTCCGCGAATCGCGCCTTCGCGTAGTCCTTGGACAGGAGCCCGCGAACCGGCTCCTCGGGCGGGAAGTATGGATCGCCGTAGTAGAAGTCGCGGTCGGCGAAGGCGAGGCTCATCACCTGGTAGAGCGCGTGGATGTAGGCGGGCGAGTTGTAGCCCATCGCCTTGAGGTCCGCCTGCTCCAGGAGGTTGAGCGCCTGAAGCATCGCCGGGCCCTGCTGCCAGAAGGGAAGCTTGTAGACGGCGATTCCCCGGTACGTGGTGCTGACCGGCTCCTCGATCCGCACCCGCCACCGAGCCAGGTCCTCCATCGTGATGAGACCGCCCTCCTCCCGCGCTCCACGCACCAACTCGCGGCCGATGTCGCCCCGATAGAACCTGTCGTAGGCTGCGCGGATTGCGTCCTTGCGGCTCTTCCCCTGCTTCAGCGCCGTTTGCTCCGCGGCCACGAGCTTCCGCAGCGTGGCGGCGAGGTCGGGCTGCCGGAAGATCTCGCCCGGCTCGGGCGCTTCCCGCTCGGCACCCGCATGGGGCAGGTAGACCTCGCGGGAGTAGCGCCACTGCTTGATCTCCGCCTTGTCCCGCTCGATGGCGTTGGCGGTCTGCGCTTCGATCGGGTAGCCGTCGGCCATCTGGATCGCGGGCGCCAGCACGTCAGCCAGGGACAGCGTCCCGTACTCGGCCAGCATCGTCAGCAGCCCGCCGGGCGTGCCGGGCGTGACGGCGGCGAGCGGTCCGTACTCGGGCGGGTAGCGGTACCCTCGCGACCGGTAGTACGCGGTCGTGGCCCCGGAGGGCGCCACGCCGAGCGCGTTGATGCCGATCACCTTCTTGAGCTTGGGGTGATAGATGAGCGCCTGGGTCTCGCCCCCCCAGGAAAGCACGTCCCACATCGTGGCCACCGCGGCCAGCATCGCGCAGGCGGCGTCCACCGCGTTGCCGCCCCGGGCGAACATCATCGCGCCCGCTGTCGCGGCGAGCGGCTTGCCGGTGATCGCGATCCAGTGGCGGGCGTGGAGCGGAGGCTTCTGGGTGCGCTGCGCCGCGAGCGGCGCGGGCGCGAGGAGGAGGAGCAGCAGCGCCAAGCGGCAGGAGATGGTCAAGGTGCGGTCCGGTTCAGCGTCCAGGTGTGGTGATCCGACTGGTGATGGCGTGGGCGGCGCGCTCCTCCATCGCCGCCTCGTCCCGGTCGCCCAGCGCCCCATGCGCCCTGGCGAGCAACAGCCGGGTCCGCGCCAGCTCGAAGGGCAGGTCGATCTCGGTCCAGATCCGCCGGGCCCGCCGGAGATGGTGCAGCGCCTCCTGCGGCTTGTCCCGAGCGAGCTCCACCGCGCCGCGGGCGAGCGCGGCGGAGGCGACCAGGGCGGGTGAGCTGTACGTTCTGGTGATCGTCTCGAGCTCATCCGCCGCCCCGCCCGCCGCCTCGGTTGCCCCGCAGGCGACGGCGATCTCGACCATGGCGGGCAGCAGCTTGGCTCGGTCCAGCGCGAGCAGGCCCGGGTCCGCCAGCGATCCTTCGATCATGGAGCGCGCCGCCTCGGCGCGGTCCTGGCTCAGGCGCAGCAAGGCCAGCCCAGGCTGCGGGTCCCGTCCGCGGGTGTGCGCCTCCCCGTACATCGCTTCGGCGCCCGGATGATCGCCCATCCAGCGGCGGATCTCTCCCAGCTCGTAGAAGGCCGCGCCGGCGATGTCCTTGAGGAACCCGCCGAGTTCCTCCGTGGCCCTGCGCGCTTCCTGCTCCGCCTCCAGCAGCGAGCCCCGCAGCCTGAGAATGCCGGCCTGGTGCACCCGGCAGATGCCGGGAAAGACGGAGTCGGCGTGCGCGCCCGTCCAGCGGTGAGCCGCCTGGTTCCACTCCGCCGCACGGCCATAATCGCCCAGCCACTCGCAGGTGCTGATCATGTTGCAGTAGGTGCGGCCTGCGGTGCGCGGGGTCAGCTCGCCCGAGGTGGCGAACGTCATCGAGTCGTCGATCAGCGCCATGCCGTCGGCGACCTGGCCCAGGGTGACGAGGATCCGCCCGCGGTCCTGGATCGCCAGGGCCTCGAGATCGGTGTCGCCGGTGCGGCGGGCGATCTCCAGCACCCGCTCGGCGTGCTTCATCGCCGTCTGGACATCCCGTGCGACCTCCAGCGCCAGCAGCATGCGGAGCCGCTCGAGCCAGCCGTGCGTGGCGGTTTCCGCCTGGCCCTCGAGGTCGCGCTCAGCGCGCTGCATCCAGCCCTGGGCCACCGAGCGGGCGAGTCGGTGGTAGTGGTCCTCCGCGAGGGCCAGCGCCACCCGGCCGGCCGCCTCGCGCTGGCCACGCTGCCGGTAGCTGCGGTACGCCTGTTCCCGCGCGCGCAGGCACGCCGGGTCCGCGAGCCACCACGCCGCCTCGGCCATGCGCTCGAGGTCCTCCGCCTCCAGCTCGCGCGTCGCGCCGGCCGCGGAGAACCGCACGAACGCCTCGCGCCAGTCGCGGCGGTCGAGGGCCTCCCGTGCGGCGCCGAGGTCTTCCAGCGCTTTACCCGGGACGTCCGGCGGCTCGCGGCCGGCGGAAGCTGCCACGGCGACCGGAGCCGCCGCGACCCGCAGCGCCGCGCAGAGGGCCTCGGCGGAGCTCCAGCGCTCCCCGGGGTCCTTGCGGAGGCAACGGTCCACCAAGTCGGCGAGGGCCAGGGGCACCTCCGGCCGGCGAGTCCCGATCGGCACCGGCTCGCGGGTCGCGTGCGCCACCAGCAAGGGCCCGAGCTCGCGGTCGGTGAACGGCGGCTCACCCACGAGCAGCTCGTACGCCACGATACCGAGCGCGTAGATGTCCACCCGGTGGTCCAGCGACACTTCGGTCGAGACCTGCTCGGGCGCCATGTAGGTCGGCGTTCCGACGACTCCCCCAGGTGACGTCAGACCGGCGTCCAGCCCGGAGCCGACCGGCTTCGCCACGCCGAAGTCGGCCAGCAGGACGTAGTCGTCGCCGAGCATGATGTTCTCGGGCTTGACGTCACGGTGGATCACGCCGCGCCGGTGGGCATGGGCCAGCGCCCGGCCGATGTCTTCCAGGACCGGTACCGCCTCCGGCACGGAGAACCGGCCGCGCCGCCGCAGCCGACCGCGCAGCGTGTCCCCCTCGACGAAGGGCATGGTGAACCAGAGGATGTCGTCGCGCGCGCCCGAGTCGTACACCGGGAGGATGTTGGGATGCTGCAGCTGCGCCGCGATGCGGATCTCGCGCTGAAACCGCTCCGCGCCGAGCATGGCCCCGAGTTGGGGACGCAGCACCTTGATCGCGACCTGTCGATCGTGCTTGAGATCTCGGGCCAGGTAGACGGTCGCCATGCCGCCGCGACCGAGCTCCCGGTCCAGGGTGTAGCGGTCGCCGATCGCAGCCTGCAGGCGATCGGTGATATCGAGCAGGGGCAGGGATGGTGCGCGGGCCATGGCTGTATCGAATGGTACGCGAGCCGCGGTTGGTGGGCCAGCGGCCGGCGGGCAGGCGCTGTCGGCAGCCGCGACCGAGAACCCTGCACTGGACTCGCTCGTGGGACGATCCGGGGGAGGCGCCGGCAGAAGGCCGGCGCCTCTTCTCGGCTACTCTTCTGGGCCTACGGGGTGTGTGGTCGGCAGGTTGTTCGCGATCGGCACATGCTCCCCCTCGACATCCGGGTTCGCGTCGAAGCATTCCGGGTGCTCGAAGCCGTCGAGAGTCCCATCGGTGAAGATGATGTTGTCGGTGCCTCCGGCTGGCCCGTTCGGCACGTTGTCCAGGTTGAGCGCGAACCGGAGCTTCCACGCGATGATGTGGTCGCTGCAGGAGGTGTCTCCGCTGACGCCGAGCCCGCCGAGCAGGGTGCCGCTGGGTGAGTAGAGTGCGAGCCCGCCGCCGAAGACGTTGATCCCGCCGATGCGCCTCCCGATCATTGGATCGTTCGCCTTGCCGTAGTTCGAGGCCGGACCGGCATACGCGACGCGGGTGTCCACCGGGTTGCTCTCCTGAAGGCCGAACAGGCTCCCGCCGGGCTGCACCGCCGCGAAGAGGTTCGCGGTGCTCAGCGCGAAGCCGTCCAGACTGAACGCGTTCGCGGTGTTGGCCTTCTGCGCGGAGATCACGCGACTCCCGGGCCACTGGTCACCGCGGTTCTCGCCGCTGAACACCACGTCGACCACCTTCCCGTCGCGGTCGAGGATCGTCGCCCACATCTCGAAGCC
>DATLHD010000238.1:0-3030 GCA_035540075.1 Gemmatimonadales bacterium | reverse complement strand
GGCGTCCTGGTTCACCGAGCGCTTCACCAGGCGCATGCCGAGGGTGCCGGTGTAGAAGTCGAGGTTCCGCTGGGGATCGCCGGCGATGCAGGTGACGTGGTGCAGGCCGGTGACGTCGGTCTGGGGCGTGCTCATGACTGCAGCTCTCGGGCTGAGGTTCAGGAGAGAGATAGCCGCATCGCCTTCTCGAGGCCACACAGGGTCATGAAGGCATTGTCACCCTGAGCGCAGCGAAGGGGGCCATGCTCGATATGGTCCCCTTCACTTCGTTCAGGGTGACAGGGAGAGGGACTTACAGACCGCCTTCCTCCCCCTCCATCCCCGACAGCGACCGCGCCGATTCCACCAACCGTACAAACTCAGCCCGCTCGCCATCGGCATCCCGCCCCTCGGCACCCCGGGCCAGTTGCAGCACCTCGTCCAGCGTCGCCGTCCCGCGGTACTCCGACTCCCGCAGCACCAGCCCGAACGCCGCCACTGCCGCGGCGAACCGGAAGTCACCCGTGGGCTCCGCGGCGGGCCGCCTCACCAGGACCGGGTGCGTCAGCAGCCGGCTGGTCGTGCCATCCGGCTCCTTGTAGCGCAGCTGTACGGTGAGCCACTCATCACTCTCGACGCCGGACCGAGGGCGCACGGTCTGGTACTTCAGGTCATCGAGGTCGCCACCGGTGCCTTCGAGCGACACGCCGACCGGCACGATCTGGTAGAGCGCCGTCACCGTGTGTCCGGCGCCGAGCTCGCCCGCGTCCTTGCGGTCGTCCGCGAAGTCCTCGTTGCGGAGCGCGCGGTTCTCGTAGCCCACCAGGCGATAGGCCGCTACCTTCGCGGGGTTGAACTCCACCTGGATCTTCACGTCCTTCGCGATGGTGACCAACGTGCCCGCGAACTCGCGGACGAACACCCGCCGGGCCTCGTTCAGGTTGTCCACGTAGGCATAGTGCCCGTTCCCCTTGTCCGCGATCTGCTCCATCCGGCTGTCCTTCAGGTTCCCGGTCCCGAAGCCCAGCACGGTGAGGAAGATGCCCTGGTCGCGGCGCTCCTCGATCAGGCGCACCATCGCCGCGTCGGAGCTCTCACCCACGTTGAAATCGCCGTCCGTCGCCAGGATCACCCGGTTGTTGCCCTTCTGTTCGTAGTGCTGCCTGGCCATCTCGTAGGCGAGCCGGAGCCCGGCGCCGCCGGCGGTGGAGCCGCCCGCCTCCAGCCGGTCGAGCGCCGCGAGGATCGTCGCCTTGTCCGAGCCGGGCGTGGAGGGCAGCACCAGGCCGGCCGCGCCGGCGTAGACCACGATGGCCACCCGGTCCTGGGGACGAAGCTCCTGCACCAGGAGGCGGAACGCCTGCTTCACCAGCGGGAGCTTGTTGGGCGGCTGCATCGAGCCCGATACGTCGAGCAGGAACACCAGGTTGCTCGGCGGCACCGACTCGGTGCGGAGCGAGCGGCCCTTGATACCGATGCGCAACAGCCGGTGCTCCGGCGCCCACGGCGCGACCGCGAGATCGGTGGTGACGCTGAACCGGTCCTTGCCCTCCGGCTCGGGATAGTCGTAGCGGAAGTAGTTGAGCAGCTCCTCGATCCGCACCGCATCCTTCGGTGGCCGCTGCCCGGCGGTGAGGAAGCGCCGCACGTTGGTATAGCTCGCGGCGTCCACGTCGATCGAGAAGGTGGAGCGCGGGTTGGTGCCGGCCGGCAGGAAGCGTGACTCCTCGATGACCGCGTAATTCTCGGTGTTCATCGGCTCGGCTGCCGGGTAGGGCAGCCCATTGGCGGCCGCGCCCTGCGTCGGAACCATCCGCGACATCTCCCGCCAGTCGGCCTCCGCCCGCTTGGCGACTCCGGTCTGGGCGACGACCTCGTCCGCGGTGGAGGGTTTCAGTGTGAGGTCGAGCCGAGTGGTCGCTCCCGCGGTGACGGACACGCCGGTCACTTCGCGTCTCCCGTAGCCGATGGCCGAGACCTGGATGGTGTAGCGCCCGGCTGGGATGTCGGCGAGACGGAACCTTCCCAGACTGTCGCTCATCGCCGTCCACGGCCGGCTCACCACGATCACCTGCGCGTTGGCGACGGGGACGCCGGCGGAATCCCGCACAGTGCCCTCGATCCGTCCGGTCGAGGGTGACGGTTCGGCCGCGCCGGTGAAGAGCGCGGCGGCGAGCAAGGCCTGGCGGTACATGGGTCCTCCGGATGCGGGTGGCTGGGCGTTGGACATCGGGAGATGCGGCGCCGCGCCGCCCATGCACATATTCCTCTGACAGCAACCGGACTTGCAGTGCACACTGGTGTCGGCGAGCCTCGCGCGCATCCGCGAGCTCGGCATCGAGCCGACGCCGAGTGGCCGCAGACCGCGCCGCTCTGGTATCCCCGGATTCCATCTTCCTGTACCCGTAGTATTCCAGCGTCGCCTTCAACCACTTCAACCTCATCTTCAGAACGTCTCGGGTCTGGAGGCGACGAGTACTTGAAGCGCGCGATCCTCGGTCCTATCGGCGTCGGGCGGGTGGCGTGTCGGACCACGACGGGGATGAGTGGCACGAAGTGGGCGGCGGCGGGCAATGGCCTGATGGGCGCGCGCGATTTCTCATGCTGCGCGAGGGCGACTGAAACGGACGGACGGACGGACTCCCGCCTCCCGGAGGGTGGAATCGACCGGGAGTCGCTGGAGCGGCTCTTATACGCGGTCACCGATCGCTACGTCGCGTGCGATAGCACCGTGGTGAACGGCGGCGGCGGAACGCGACGCCGCCTCGGCGCTAGCGTCTCGCCATCAGCGGCGCCTCCCCCAGCCGATCGGCGAGACCGCGGAGCCGGAAACCCAGTGCGATGAGCAGCGCGCCGTAGAAAAGCGCGAACCACCCGATCAGCAGCGCCAGCGTCAGCAGCCCGACGCCAGGCCGCGCGATCAGCAGCACGCCGAAGACGATGCCGAGCGCTCCGGCGAGGCCCAGCATCCACTCGCCACGGATCACCTTGCGGAACTGCACCGCCACGGCGATCTGCAGCGCGCCGCTCAGGATGGCCCAGCCGGCGACC
>DATLHD010000237.1:0-3364 GCA_035540075.1 Gemmatimonadales bacterium | reverse complement strand
GTCGCCGAGATCCGCGCGTCGGCCGAGTCCTTGATCGGCGTGCTGGGCGACAGCGTCCCGGCCTATCGGGACTCGGTGGTCGCCATGCGGCATCGGTACCTCCGGGTCCAGCTCGGCTCGATGGCGGCGCGGGCGCGGATGCTCGGCGGCGAGCGGCTCTCGTTCGATGAGGAAGCGCAGGCACTCTATGATGTGAAGCCGCCCCAGCTCGACCCGTCCCACTTCGATTCGCTCCTGACCCGGCTCGACTCGCTGCTTCCCGGTCGCGGCCCGCTCGCGGAGCGGTACCAGCGGTTCCGCGATCGACTCATGATTCCGGCGAGCCTGGTGGACACGGTGTTCAAGACCGCCATCGCCGCCTGCCGGGCCCGCACCCAGGCCCACCTGCGGCTGCCCCCGGGCGAGCGCTTCGATCTCGAGTACGTGAAGGGCACGCCCTGGAACGCCTACAACTGGTACAAGGGCAACTACCGCAGCGTCATCCAGGTGAATCTCGATTTCCCCATCCCGCTCGATCGCGCGGTGGACCTCGCCTGTCACGAGGGCTATCCGGGGCACCATGTCTACAACGCACTGCTGGAGCAGGCCCTCGTGCGAGACCGGGGATGGGTGGAGATCTCGATGTATCCGCTCTTCAGTCCCCAGTCGCTGATCGCGGAGGGGAGCGCGAACTTCGGGATCGACATGGCCTTCCCCGCGGCGGAACGGGTGGCCTACGAGCGGGACTCGCTGTTCCCGCTCGCACGACTCGATCCCTCGCTCGCGGCGCCGAATGCCGAGGTGCGCCAAATCATGGAGCGGCTGAACTACGCCAGAAACGAGGCGGCCCGCGACTACATAGACGGGAAGCTGGACGCGGCCGCGGTCCGGCGAATGATGGAGCGCTACTGGCTGAGCACCCCCGACGCCGCGGCCAAGACCCTGCGGTTCATCGACACCTATCGGAGCTACGTCATCAACTACAACCTGGGGCGGGACCTGGTGGCGGAGTGGGTTCAGCGGGCCGGAGGTGACGCCGAGGCGGCGCGCTGGCGGGCCTTCGGCGCCCTCCTCTCGGCTCCTCATCTTCCCCGAGACCTCGTCCGGTCACCCTGATGTCGAGCGGCCGGCCTCGGCTTCGACTTCTCCATGGAGGCGGCAATGACGCCGCCCGCAGAGGAGAGCAGACGATGCGATACATGCTGATGATGCACGCGCCCCGCGGGACCGGTGAGTTCCAGGTGAGCGACTGGGCGCCCCAGGACCTCAAGGCCCACATCGACTTCATGGCGCGGCTCAATCGGGAGCTGACCGGGAAGGGGGAGCTGGTCGCGGCGGAGGGGCTTGCCTCGCCGGGGCAGGCCCGGGTGGTGCGCGCGGTGACAGACGGCGCGCCCGCCGTGACCGACGGACCGTTCCCCGAGGCCAAGGAGTTCCTCGCCGGGTTCTGGATCGTGGAGGTGGACCGCGCCGGGCGTGCCTACGAGATCGCCGCGAAGGCGTCCTCCGCCCCCGGGCCGGGCGGCACGCCGCTCATCATTCCCATCGAGGTGCGGCAGGTGATGAGCGGCCCACCGGAGGTGTGACGGCCTCGGCGGCCGAGGGCGGCGTCGGGCTTCTGCTGCGCGAGCTGGCGCCGCAGGTGCTCGGCGCCGTCGCACGTCGGAGTGACGACTTCGCCGCCGCGGAAGACGCGGTGCAGGAAGCGCTGATCGCGGCGGCGAGCCGGTGGCCGGCGGAAGGAGTGCCTCGCAATCCTCGCGGCTGGCTCTACCACGTCGCGCTCCGCCGGCTCACCGACCAGGTGCGGAGCGAGGTGGCACGGAGGCGGCGGGAGGATGCGATAGCGAGCGAGGTCTGGGCCGAGTGGGCCTTCGTGCCGCCGCCCGACGCCGATCCCGGCGCGGATCAGGACGACACCCTGACGCTGCTCTTCATGTGCTGCCACCCTGCCCTGACACCACCTTCCGCGATCGCGCTCACGCTCCGGGCCGTCGGCGGCCTCACGACCGCGGAGATCGCGAGCGCGTTCCTGGTTCCCGAGGCGACGATGGCCCAGCGGATCAGTCGGGCCAAGCAGAGCATCAAGACCTCCGATGTCCCGTTCAGTCTTCCGAGTGCGGGGGAGCGCGAGAGCCGTCTGGCGCAGGTGCTCCAGGTGCTCTACCTGGTTTTCAACGAGGGATACACCACGAGCGCCGGCCCCGACCTGCATCGGGTGGACCTCTCGGGCGAGGCCATCCGCCTCGGTCGCCTGCTGCGCGCGCTGCTACCCGCGGATCGCGAGGTGGCGGGGCTGCTGGCGCTGATGCTGCTCACCGACGCGCGCCGCGGCGCGCGGACCGGTCCGATGGGCGAGCTGATTCCGCTCGACGAGCAGGACCGATCCCTCTGGAACCGAGGGCAGATCGCCGAGGGCACGGGCCTCGTCACGGAGGCGCTCACGGGAGGTCCGGCGGGCTGGTACGCGATCCAGGCGGCGGTCGCCGCCGTGCACGATGAAGCGCCGAGTGCGGAGCAGACCGACTGGCCCCAGATCCTGGCGCTCTACGACGCGCTCAAAGGCGTTTCGGACAACCCCATGGTCGCGCTCAATCATGCAGTCGCGGCGGCCATGGTGCATGGACCGGCCGCAGGGCTCGAGCTGCTCGATGGGTTGGACCGCGACCGACGCCTGGCGGGTCACTACCGGCTGGACGCGGTGCGCGGCCACCTGCTGGAGCGCGCCGGCAACCGGGCAGGCGCGCTGGCGCACTACCGCGCCGCCGCGGAGGGGACGGCGAGCCTGCCGGAGCGGAACTACCTGCTCACCAAGGCGGCGCGGCTCGCGGCCAGCAAGGACACCTGAAGACAAAACGCCCGGCCGGTGCAGTGCACCGCCGGGTCGCCAGTCGAAGCAGAGTTGATCACCCAGGCGCTTCAGCCCTGGGGCCCCGAAGGGCTATGTCGCGCGTCGTGCCCGCTTACTGGCCGAGCTTGACGACGTTCGAGGCGGCGGGGCCCTTGGCGCCCGGAACCACGTCGAACTCCACCTTCTCGCCCTCGGCGAGGCTCTTGAACCCCTGGCCCGAGATGGCCGTGTGGTGGACGAAGCAGTCCTTCTCGCCGTTCTCCGGGGTGATGAACCCGAAGCCCTTGGCGTCGTTGAACCACTTCACGGTACCGATGGTACGCATGCTGAGTCTTCCTTTGTGATGCTCGTAATCGGAACTCGGCATTCGCTCGCGTACCGACTACCAGTGCTCGTGACGAATCGCCCTCACGCCGGGCCGCGACGTTTCCAACGAAAAAGGGCCCCGCGAACTCCCAGGGCCCTCAGCTCCTTGGATCTCTGATCACGCCTCTCGGCGCGTACATCGCAGCCGGAGTATAGCCGGTTCGGGTC
>DATLHD010000236.1:0-6213 GCA_035540075.1 Gemmatimonadales bacterium | reverse complement strand
TCCGATGGTGGGCGCCGTCGTGCTGTCGAGTGATGGCCACTTCGTCGGCGAAGGGTGGCACGCGGAATTCGGCGCGCGTCACGCCGAGCCGATCGCGCTGGCGGCGGCAGGCGAGCGAGCACGCGGCGCGACGCTGGTGGTCACGCTCGAGCCCTGCACCCATCACGGGAAGCAGCCGCCGTGCTCCGACGCGGTGCTGGCCTCGGCCGTGCGGAGGGTAGTGGTCGCGATGCCCGACCCCAATCCGGACGCGAGCGGTGGTGCCGCAAAGCTCGCCGCCGGTGGGGTGGACGTCCGGATCGGGCTCGAGCGGGAGGCGGCCGAGGCCCAGAACGCGATCTTCCTGCACCGCTACCGCGATGCGTCCAGACCTTTCGTCGCGCTCAAGCTCGCCACCAGCCTCGACGGACGCATCGCGGACGCCGCCGGGCAGTCGCGATGGATCTCGGGAGACAAGGCGCGGGAGCACGTACATTGGCTTCGCGCGGGCTTCGACGCGCTCGCCGTGGGCGGCCGGACCGCGCGCCAGGATGATCCCCAGCTCACCGCGCGCGGGGGCCTGGAGCCGCGAATCCCGCCACGGCGCGTCGTCTTCGACACCACGGCCGAGCTGAGCTCGGACCTGACACTCGTCCGCACCGCTGTGGAGGTGGAGACCATCGTCGTCGCCTCGCCCGACGCGCCGACCACCAATCTCAGGCGGCTGGAACTGGCCGGCGTCGTGGTGCTGCGCGCAGCATCCCTGGAGGAGGGCCTGGGTCACCTACGGGGTGCCGGCATTTGCTCCCTGCTGGTCGAGGGAGGAGGTCGGCTCGCAGGGGCGCTGCTCGCGCAGCGGCTGGTGGACCGGTTCTACTGGGTGCAGAGCCCGCTATGGCTCGGGGAACGGGGCGTCCCCGCCTTCGCGGACGTACCCAGCGAGCCGATCGCCGGCGTGGAGCGGTGGGCCGTGGTCGAGCGCCGCGCGCTCGGTGACGACACGCTCCTGGTCGTGGATCGCCGCTGATGTTCACCGGCATCATCACCGAGATCGGGACTGTGCAGGAGTCCAGGCCCTCCGATGGCGGGCGGGACCTCGACATCACCTGCTCCTGGACCGACCTGGTCGCCGGCGAGAGCATCGCGGTTGACGGCGCCTGCCTTACAGTCGCCAGACTCAAGGAGGGCGGGTTCGGGGTTCACGTGGTGCGAACCTCGCTGGACCGGACCCGGTTCGCGGACCTGCCTCCCGGCCACCCGGTGAACCTCGAGCGCGCCCTCCGTGTCGGCGACCGGCTGGGCGGGCATCTGGTGCAGGGTCATGTGGACGGCGTCGGTACGGTGCTGCGAGTGGCCACCCGCGAGGACGCACGCCTCCTGGATATCCAGGTGCCCGCTGAGGTGGAGCGGGTCTCGGTGCCCCTCGGCTCGATCACCGTGGACGGCGTGAGTCTCACGGTCAACGCCATGCCGGACCCCCGCACGATCCAGATCTCCCTGATTCCGTTTACTTTAGAGCACACGACCCTGGGAAGCCGCCGGCCCGGCGACCGGGTGCACCTGGAGGCGGACACCATCGGGAAGTACGTGCAGGCCCTCCTCCAAAGCCGTGCAATGTGAAAGTGAAAGTTGAACCGGGAACATTTAAGTCCTTTTCATTGTTCACTTTTCGCGTTCACGCAACAGGGAGTGTCATGACGATGTTCGGTACGATCGAACAGGCGATCGAGGATCTGCGGAACGGCAAGATCGTCATCGTGGCCGACGACGAGGACCGCGAGAACGAGGGTGACTTCGTCTGCGCGGCCGAGCTGGCCACGCCCGAGACGATCAATTTCATGACCCTCCATGGCCGGGGCCTCATCTGTCTGGCGCTGACCGGGGAGCGCTGCGACCAGCTGGGCCTGCCCCAGATGACCGAGCGGAACACGGAGGAGCTTGCCACCGCCTTTACGGTCAGCATCGACGCGGAGCGCCGCTTCGGCGTGACCACTGGCATCTCGGCCAGAGACCGCGCGACCACGATCCACGTCGCCATCAACCCGGCCACCGTCCCCTCCGATCTCCGCCGTCCAGGTCACATCTTCCCGCTTCGCGCCCGCCCTGGCGGCGTTTTGCAGCGCGTCGGGCAGACCGAAGCCAGCGTGGACCTCGCTCGGCTCGCGGGCCTCATTCCCGCCGGTGTGATCTGCGAGATTCTCAACGCCGACGGCTCCATGGCGCGGCGCCCCGAGCTGCAGGAGATCGCGCGGCAGCACAACCTCACCTTCGTCACCGTCGCGCAGCTGGTCGCCTACCGGCTCCGCACCGAGCAACTGGTCCACCGGGTGGCGGAAGCGCGAGTGCCCACCGAGTACGGTGAGTTCCGGATGATCGGCTACCAGAACGATGTAGATCGCGCGGAGCACGTCGCGCTGGTGTACGGCGAGATCGCCGGGCAGCCCAACATCCTGGTCCGGATGCACTCGAAGTGCCTGACCGGCGACGTGTTCGGCTCCCAGCGGTGCGACTGCGGCTTCCAGCTTCACCGCGCCATGGAGCTGATCGCGCAGGAGGGCCGCGGCGCCATCGTCTACCTCGACCAGGAAGGCCGCGGCATCGGCCTGCTGAACAAGCTGCGGGCGTACGCGCTTCAGGATTCCGGCGCCGACACGGTGCAGGCCAACGAGCGGCTCGGCTTTGCGCCCGACCTCCGGAACTACGGCATCGGAGCGCAGATCCTGCGTGACCTCGGCCTCTCCTCCATCCGAGTGATGACCAACAACCCCCGCAAGCTGGTCGGCCTCGAAGGGTACGGACTCCAGATCGTCGAGCGGGTGCCGCTGCTCGCCGATCCCACGCGCGAGAACCGCGGCTATCTCCAGGTGAAGCGCGACAAGCTGGGTCACCTCCTCTCTCACTGAACGTGCCAGAGTTCTCCTTCCGCTCCCGCCACCACGGGCGCGTCGCCATCCTGGTGAGTCGATATAACGAGGTGATCACGTCCAGGCTCCTCGACGGTGCGCTGGCCTGCTGCGACGAGGCCGGCGTCCCCCGCGACGAGGTGGACGTGGTGTGGCTGCCCGGTGCGTTCGAGCTGACCGCGGCGGCGGCAGCCGCGGCAGCCACGGGGCGCTACACCTGCCTGGTGGCGCTCGGAGCGGTGATCCGGGGCGAGACACCGCACTTCGAGTACGTGGCCGGCGCCGCCGCGACCGGACTCACGGACGTCTCCCGTCTGCACGCGATTCCGGTCGGCTTCGGTGTGCTCACCGTGGACACCCTGCAGCAGGCCATGGAGCGGGCCGGCGGTAGTGCGGGGAACAAGGGGCACGAGGCGGCGGCCGCGGCTCTCGGTGCGGCAGACGCGATCGCCCAGCTGCGGGCGAGCCATGCTCCGGATTGAGACCAAGAGTCGCGCCCGCGCGCTCCAGCTGCTCTACGCCTGGGAGCTTCGGGGCGAGCCCATCCGAGTGCTCGCCGCCGGGCTCTCCCGTCTCACCGGTCCCGAGCCGTCCCTCCTCGATCGTGCCGAGGCGCTGGCCGAGGGTGTCGTGGCGGACGTCGAGTCGCTCGACGCCGAAGCGGCCCGCGGGGCCGAGAACTGGCGCCTGAGCCGGATCGCCGTGGTCGAGCGCAACATCCTCCGGATCGCCATCCACGAGCTGCGGCGCGGGGACGTGCCGCCCAAGGTGGCGATCGACGAGGCGGTCCGGCTGGCCCACTGGTTCGGCGGTGCGCGGGCACCGGGATTCGTGAACGGTGTGCTCGACGGCATCGCCCGAGCGACGGGTCGGCTGTGAGGCGGCCTTCGCTCCGCTCAGGGTGACATGCCGCCATGAACATTCTGGCGGTCAACTGGCAGGATCTGGAGAACCCCCATGCCGGTGGGGCGGAGATTCACTTCTTCGAGATCTTCGGCAGGCTCGCTGAGGCCGGGCACCGGGTGAGACTGGTCTGCTCGGGGTGGACCGGCGCGCCGCCCACGGCGACGATCAGAGGAATCGAGGTCCAACGAAACGGCCGGCGGAATAGCTTCGCGCTGGTGGGTCGACGAGCGGTGCGCCGAGCGATCGCCGCGGAGCGGCCCGACATCGTAGTCGAGGATGTCAACAAGCTCCCCCTCTTCCTCGCTTCGATGACCGAGCTGCCGTTCTGTGTGCTGGTGCCCCATCTCTTCGGCGAGACGGCGTTCCAGGAGGCGCCATGGCCCATGGCCGCCACGGTCTGGCTCGGCGAGCGGCCGCTTCCCCGTGCCTACGGCAGGGCCGGCTTCCATGCGATCAGCGAGAGTACCCGGGACGATCTGGTTGCGCGCGGCGTGCCCCTCGCGAAAATCCGCGTGATCCATCCCGGCGTCGACGGTCACCGCTTTTGTCCCTCGCCCTCAGTGCCGCGCTCCACCGAGCCGCGGTTCCTGTACGTTGGACGCCTCAAGCGTTATAAAGGTATAGGGCTCGCAATTCAGGCACTCGAGCTCGCACGCCGATCGCGCCCCGACCTGCGACTCGACATCGCAGGAACCGGCGACCATGGTCCGGCGCTCGAGCGGATGGCCACCGAGCTCGGGCAGACCGATGCCGTCGCCTTTCACGGCTTCGTCAGCGAGGAGCGGAAGATCTCGCTCCTGCGAACCGCCTGGGCCAATCTTTTTCCTTCGCCGAAGGAGGGATGGGGCATCACCATCGTGGAGGCGGCCGCATGCGGCACGCCGTCTCTCGCCTCGGACAGCCCGGGGCTCCGCGATTCGGTGCGCCACATGGAGACCGGCTATCTGGTTCCCCACGGCGACGTCGGCGCCCTGGCCGCACGCATGCTGGAGCTCGCCGGGGATCCCGCACTCGTCGCCCGACTGGGCGATGGCGCCCGCCGGTTCGCCGAACGGCTGACCTGGGAGCGCGCGGCCGCTGAGACGGAGCAACACCTTCAGGACATCATCGCCGGCTCGGCCTAGGCCGGGTCAGGAGGAACACTCATGCAGACGACGATCACCGCCCGCCATTGCGAGATCTCCGACGCGCTCCGCGAGCGCGCCCTCACCGTCCTCGAGCGGCTGGGCAACATCGCCAGCCGACCGATGGAGGCCACCGTGGTCTTCGACGCGGAGGGGACGCAGCAAACGGCGGAGCTCCGGCTCCACGTGGCGCGCGGTGAGGTGCTCGTCGCCAAGGGCGAGGCGGACGATCATCGCACCGCCCTCGACCGCGCCGAGGACAAGATCCGCCGGCAGGTGGAGAAGGCCTCGGCCTATCCGCGGCGCTCCCGCCCCTCGCAGGCCAATCCGCTCTGATGCTCAGACTCAGGGACTTCCTCTCCCGCCGCGGCGATCCACTCCAGCTCGAGGCCCTGACTGGCGAGCTGGGGCTCGACCGTCAGCTGCCCGAGGCCGAGGTGGCCGGGCCGGGGCTGGCGCTGGCCGGGTACACCGGCCGGTTCGCGCCCAACCGGCTGCACGTCTTCGGGGAGACCGAGATCACCTACCTCAACTCGCTCCCGGCGGAGCAGCGGCGCAAGGCGCTGGAGAAGTTCTTCGAGTTCGAGCTGCCTTGCATCTTCGTCACCAAGGGCCAGGACGTGCCGGAGGAGATGCTCGAGCTGGCCAAGTCCCGCGGTGTGCCCCTGATGCGCAGCAAGCTCAAGACGGCGGAGTTCTATCGCCGGATCAAGCCGGTCGTGGAGGAAGCGTTCGCGCCGCGCACCACGCTGCACGGCTCGCTGGCCGACGTCTACGGCGTCGGTCTCCTTTTCGTCGGTCGCTCCGGCATCGGCAAGAGCGAGTGCGTGCTCGACCTCGTCGAGCGGGGCCACCGCCTCGTGGCCGACGACGTGGTCCAGGTGATCCGGCGGGGCAACGACATCCTCATCGGCCGGGGGCACGAGCTGGCGGCGCACCACATGGAGATCCGCGGCATCGGTCTCATCGACATTCCCGCGCTGTTCGGCGTCCGGTCCGTGCGCCAACAGAAGCGCATCGAGGTGGTGGTGCAGCTGGAGGACTGGGAGACCGCCAAGGACTCCGACCGCACCGGCCTCGCCCGGGAAGAGACCACCATTCTCGACATCGCGGTGCCGCGCGTGGTCGTGCCCCTGAACCCGGGCAAGAACATCACGGTGATCTCCGAGGTGGTGGCGATGATGCACCTGCTCCGCTACTCCGGCGTGGACGTCGCGGCCGCGTTCAACGCCCGGCTGATCAAGCGGATGAAGGAACAGCGCGGGGTCCGGGAGTATCTTCAGGAAGACTATGAGTGAGGC
>DATLHD010000235.1:0-16143 GCA_035540075.1 Gemmatimonadales bacterium | reverse complement strand
CGTGCCCACGGTGGCGAAGATCGCCAAGGGCGCCGTCATCGTCATCGCGCTGTTCATGGCGCTCCAGCAGGTGGGTGTGGCGGAGGAGATCGTGACCGCCGCGTTCACGCTGATTCTCGGCGCGGTGGCGCTGGCCGTGGGCCTGGCGTTCGGTCTCGGCAATCGTGATCTCGCCGGGGAGATCACGCGACGGTGGTACGAGGAGGGTCAACGCCGCGACCGGCGACGGACCGACCGGCAGGGCCCCAACACACCGCCGGGCGGGGAGCCACCGATCCTCGACTAGCTGTCATCCCGAGCTGAGCGAGGGATCTTGCCCGCGCCCGGCAAGATCCCTCGCTCCGCTCGGGATGACAGTCAGGGGCTCCCCGTCAGCCGATACCGCGCTACCGACTTCGTCCCATCGTCGTTCTTCACCGCCGCGTAGATCGCGCCGCTCTCGCCGAACCCCGCCAGCGTGGCGCCCACAGGGAACGTCACCTGGCGCTGCCAGGCGCCCTTGGCGTCGTACACATCGTACACCGTCGCCGCGGTCTCGGCCGCGCGCGGGCGCTGCAGCCAGACCTCGCCGTTGGGCCGACCCAGCCCGTAGTCGAAGGGCGGCTTGGTGTCGGCGAACGGATATTCGATCGCGAGCTCCTGCGGCATCCCGTATTGCTTGCCGTGTTCCCGCACCTGCGCCAGCACGCGGTCCCGATCGGCCTGGGTCACCGGCTGCGCCTGGTACTTTCGGCTGGTGCCGAGACTCCAGCTCCCCTCGGCGGAGCGCCAATCCACCCGGTTTTCCCGGCCCCGAGCCACCCAGGCGCTGCCGTCCGCGCGCGCACCGAAGAAATCGTTGGGCGCGAAGACCGTCGCCGCATCCTGGACCTGCTCCCCGAACTTCGCCTTCCCGAACTGCGGCGCCGCCAGATGGGCCACTGTGTCGACCTTCCCGTCGGCCAGATGGATCCGCAAGACCGGGACGCTGTCCGCGCGCTGGGTCACACCCGGCTCGGTGCCGAGCATCGTCTGGTAGTCGATCTTGTACCCGTGTCCGACCGTGTCGTACACCAGGACCGGAGCGGTGCCGGCGGCCGGCGTGAGCGGCAGGACCCGCAGCGGCTCGCCCTTGCGATTCCACAGCGTGGTGCGGAGCGCCGCGAAATCGATCAGGGCCACGGTGTCTCCCGCCAGCCGTGCCACCCACCCGGGGAACTTGTACTGATCCGGGCCGGCATCCTTGGCGATCGCATCCACCTGGGTGCCCAGGGTGTCCAGCGTCCCGCTGCCGAAGCTCCCGGTGAGGAACAGCTTCTCGCGGGTGTCGGCGAACGCCACCCGGTCGCGGTCCAGCTCGATCACGTTGCTGATCTGGCCGAAGCTGACCGGCAGCTTCGAGTCCAGGGCGAGCCCGGCGCTGTCGGGGATCTCGCCCTCGTTGAAGGTGCCGCCCGCGGCCCCGGAGTGCTCGCGGCTCTCGGCCCCGGAGCAGGCGACGAGGCCAAGCAGGGCGAGCGTGCGGAGCGGCAGGAATGACTTCATGAGGCGTCTCCCGAGGCGGTACTGGTAGTGGGACGTGGCACGGTGAACCCGATGAAGCGGGTGCCGGTGGTTACCCTCTCCGCCACCAGCACGGCGTCGGCGCCCACGGCGACGATACGTCCCGGGCCCGGCACCCGGATCTCCCGGATCAGATGGCCCTTGCGGTCCACCTCGTGGTAGCGGCGGGATGAATCCGCCGGAGCGCGGCTCTTCTCCAGCCAGACCGTCCCCGCGGGCGAGGTGAAGGCCGCTTCGAACGGTGGCTTGACCGCGGCGAACGGGAGCCGCTCTGCGGTGGCGCGAAGCTCGGGGGGAAACTTGCGGTAGAAGAGCTCGCGGTCGTACTGCGTCACCTCGAGCACCCGGTCCGGTAACGCGTCGCCCTCCTCCCACTCGCCCGTGGGGGAGCGCCAGTCCACTCGATTCTTGAAGGCCCGAGCCACCCATACCCATCCGTCGGGGGTCACTCCCCAGTGATCCTCGCCGCTGAGCGCCCGCTGCTCGAACCGGCGACCGGCATCGCCCATCACCTCCGCGAGGTCGAGGGGCGCCAGCCTGGCGACCGTGTCGAGGCGCTCGAACTTGGGGCTCGCGGCCACGATCGCCGCGGAATCGCGGTTGCCGCTGCCGTCCCTTCCCGGCGTCGGCTTGAGCTCGGCGTACCAGCGGCCGCCCGCGTCCCGGGCCTCCGGAAGCGCGCCCCTGAGCAGCTCGGGGGCCGGCACGGCGCGGACGAGCTTGCCGTCCCTGGTCCACAGGCTCACCCGGCGCAGGCCCCAATCGCCCACGTGCAGTGTATCGGCCGAGAGAAACAGGATGGAGGGGTTGCGAATCTCCCTGGTTCCCTCGCCGCCGAGCGGAACGACGTCGCGGCGACCGAGATCCACGATGCCAACCGTGACGTCGAGCGGCGCCACCACGGCCCATCGCTCGCCGCCGAGCCATTGGCCGTCCAGGACTTCGGCATAGCCGGTGGAGACCGTGTCGGCGCCCGGCGTCAGCTCGACGACGGGCGCGGGTGGCGTCGGCTCGCCGCAGGCAGCGAGGAGGGCGAGGGCAACGGAGAATGGCCAGGGGGACGGCATGGGCGGAAATGTAATCGGCGCCCTGTCACCCTGAACGAAGTGAAGGGGACCATATCGAGCATGGCCCCCCTCGCTGCGCTCAGGGTGACATCGGGGTGAAGCTAGGGGGTCATCAGCAGCTCCTCGAACAGCGAGATCGCCCGCGGATCCTCGCTCTGGCCCAGCCAGAACAGCGCGGTCTTGCGCAGCTCCGGGTGCTGGTTGGTCCGCGCGATCCGAATCAGGGCCGGCACGCCCTCCTCGGGCGGCCGCTGGGAGAGCGCGAACACCGCGTGCTTCCTGACTTCGAGGTCCGAGTCGTCCCCATGCGTCACGATCGAGTCCAGACCGCGGGTCGCCGCCTCGCCGGCTGCCTGACCAAGCCAGAACACCGACTGGCGCCTGGTCTCCTCGCCGACCTTGGTGTTTCGGGCGATCTGGAGGAGCCGGGGCCAGACCACCGCGCTGTCCGCGAGCGTCGCCGCGGTGATCAGCTCCTCGCCGTCGCCGTCCTTGGCCTCGAGGGCCAGCGAGAGCAAGGCATCGGCCGCCTCACGGGATGGCACCAACCCCAGATCGGTCACCCGGCCGGTCACGGAGCGCCACCGTCCGCCGACGTGGGTCTCCGACTCCTCCACCCGTCCTCCCCGGAGCTTCATCGACACGAGCACCGGCCCGCGCTCGCAGGTCCCTTCCCATTCGCTGTCGTCATCCTCGTCGTCGAGGATCGTGATGCTGTGGGACCCGCTTCCGCAGACACCCGCCCGCGCCGCGAAGCTCAACCGGACGGTGCCATCGGGGGCCCGCCGCAGCTGCTCCGCGACCGACTGAGCATCGAGCGGCAGCGGAAGCAGAGTGAGCAGCAGCCCGGCGCACCAAAAGACTCTCATGGTGGGCTCCCCTCACGGTTGCTCGATGATATCCTGGAGCGCCTTGGCAGCCCGGGGATCGTCGCTCTGACCCAGCCAGAACAACGCCTTCTTCCGGAGCTCGGGATCGGGGTCGCGCTTGGAGATCTCCAGCAGTTTGTCCACCGCCGCGGGCTCATCCCGCTGGGAGTACACGAAGATGAGCTGCTCCTTCATCTCTCGGTCGTCCATGGTGTTGTAGAGAGCGGCGAGGTCCGCGAGCGGCGCCCCGCCCTGTCCGGCCCAGAAGAGCGCCTGCTTCCGGATCTCGACCGGCCGAGTCCGATCGCGGGCCACGCCGATGAGCCACTTCGTGTTCTCCGCGCCACCCATCTGCGACACCGAGAAGAGGATCTTCTTCTGGAGCTCCTCACCTTTGATCCGGCCGAACAGCTCCCGCAGGTAGGCTCCACTCTCGGGTGCGCCGCTCTGGCCGATCCAGAAGATCGCCTGCTCCCGCAGGTGCTCCGGTGCGTCGGTCCGCTCGGCATAGGTGCGGAGTGCCTGCCGAGCGCGGGGACTCTCCTGCTGCGAGAGCGCGAAGATGGCCTTCTCCTGGAGGTTCCGGTCCTTCGAGGTGCGCAGGATGGAGTCGAGCGCGCCGACCGCCCGCTCCGACCCGACCTGCGACAGCCAGAACACCGCTTGCTCCCGCACTTCGGGATCCGGGTCGTTCCGGGCCGACGCCAGCAGAATCTCCTCAGCCCCTTCGCCGCCGCCCTGGGAAATGAGGAACACCGCCTTGCGCCGGAGGCAGACCGACGCCGCGTCCTTCCGGGCGAGCACCTTCTTCAGAATCGGCTGGGCACGCTCGCTGTCCATGTGGATCAGCGCGTTCATGGCCGCGATCTTGGTGTCGTCGTTGTCATCCTGGCACCGGTCGTCGCCGTCGTGATCCGGCGGCTCGGGAGGCTCTGGCGCCTCCGGCGCCTCCCCGGGTACCGGCGGCGTCGGCGGCATCGGCGGCTGGGCGACCTGACCCGCCATTTCCGTGACACTCTCCGCCGCCTGGCTGTCGCCCTGCCGAGCCAGCTCGCCCTGGATCCGGACGTCGAGTGCGGCGGCGTCGCCCTTGGTGGCAGCATCGGGGAAACGCTCGCGCTGGCGCCTGAGCGCGTCGCGCGCCTCGCGCAGCTGCGCGGTCCCGCCCACGCGGTAGAGCGCGAACGCCTGCCAGTAGAGCGCGTCGGGCGCGTAGCCCGACTTCGGGTACTGTGACCCGATGCGGGCGAAGAGATCGGCCGCCCGGCGGAACTCGCGCCGGGTGAGGGCTTCCCGCGCGGCGCGATAGAGCGAGTCCGCCGGATCCCCCACTAGGGAGGCGAGCGGCGGCAGATCCGCCGGGGCGGCCGCGTCCTGGGCCACCTGCAAGGAGGCGAGCTCCTGCCCCGGCGTCCACCAGCCGCCGGCACCGATCGCAGCCGCCAGCGCGAATCCGAGTTGCATCCGGTACATCACAGCACTCCTTGAGTTGATGCCGAGCCCGCGGGCACGGCCGTGCGGAGCCGGGGCATCACGTCGCCCTGCTCGATGCCATCGCGAATGAGCTTCAGGTCTTCCGCCCGCGAGTGGGGCGAGAGCTGCGCGATCTCGGCGAGGACCAGCTCCAGGTCCTCGAGCAGCAGTCGCGTCCTGCGATCGACGGCGGCAGGCGAGTCGAGCAGGAGGCGGTTGGTGCCCAGGAGCTGGCGGGCGGCGGCGGCGGCGAGACGGTAGTCCCCATCCGGCCGGACCGAGGCTCGGAAGAGGGTGAGAAACGCCTCGGACTGGCCCAGGTGCTCCTGCGCGGCCATGCGGTAGGCGGTGCCCTTGGTGGAGGGGGCTTCCCAGCTCGACACCTGGGGACCCGTTGATACCCGGCCGATGCCCACTCCGACCGCCAGGATCGCGGCCGCGGCCGCCGCGAGGCCGACCAGGCGCCACCGGCGCAGCGGAATCACGCGAGCTTCACTCGGTGTGGCGGGCGCTTCGTCCGTGGGCGTAGAGGCATGGGCGCGCCGAGCCTCCGCGATCCTCGCCCACATCTCCTCGCGTGGCGTCTCGGGCGGCGCATTGTACCCGCGGGCCGCCCTGCGAATCCGCTCGTCCAGCTCGTCGTCGGTCATCCGTTCCGGTCTCCCGCGAAATCGGCAAGTGCCTGCCGCAGCTTGGCTCGCGCCCGGAAGAGCTGAGCCTTCGAGGTCCCCGGCTGGACACCGAGCGCCCGGCCGATCTCCTCGTGGGTGAATCCCTCCACGTCGTGCATCACGAACACCGCTCGGTATCCCTCGGGTAGATTCTCGATCGCCTGCGCCAGTCTGGTCTTGAGGTCGGGATCCGCCTCCCGGGGCGTGAATCCCACCGGTAACGCATCGTCCAGCGAGACCTCCCGCTCCCGGAACCGCTTGACCTTGCGAAGCCCGTTGAGCGACACCGACATCGCGATGGAGCACAGCCAGGTCGAGAGCGCCGACTCGCCCCGGAAGTCGGCCAGCTTCTCGAACGCCCGGATGAAGGTTTCCTGGACCCAGTCCTGGGCGCGGTCGAGGTCGCCGGCCATCCGGTACACCAGGCGGAAGACCCGGTCCACGTGCGCATCGTACAGCGCGCGCTCGGCACTCGGATCGCCTGCCAGAACTCGATCGATCAGCTCAGCGTCGCTCACAGGCTCCGGCGCGTAGGGGTCTCTGACTTCGGCAATCGGACAACGGCCGGCCCGAAAGGGTTGGCTGAACGGGTCCGGCAACCCTTCTGGGCCGAACTGCATCTCATGTACGTCGCCGATCCATGTGATGCTTCAGAACGGAACGACTTTCGGACGAGGTGTATGATGCTGCAGCTGCCGCGGCGCGAGCCGCTGACCGAATATGTGCTCCGTGACTCCGCCGGGCGGGTCATCGGAATGGTGCTGGCGCCGGCCGGGGGGCTGTACACCGGGCCCGGAGCCGAAGACGTTCTCCTCATCCGATGTCCTCCCCGGTCGCGCCGCACGGAGGTACCCACCGCCGCCTGATTGAAACGATTGCGCCCCCGCCCGGGTAGTGCTGGGACTATTTTCCCCTCTCCCTCACCCCCGGGCGGTCGTACATGCGTGGTGTCAGTGTAGTTGCGCTCCCGATCCTCGTCCTTGCCGCCTGCGGCGGATCCACCAGCACCACGACAACCGAAGCGCCTGCCCCACGCGGCCCCACTGCGGCGGAGATCTCGCCCGCGGATCTCCGGACCCGCATCTCGATCTTCGCCGACGACTCCATGCAGGGTCGCCGGACCGGGACTCCCGGAAACGTGAAGGGCAACGCCTATATCGCGAGCGAGCTGCGGCGGCTGGGGCTCCGTCCGGCCGGTGATACCGGCAGCTATCTCCAGCGGGTCCCCCTCATGAGCTACGCCGTGGATTCGGCGCGTGGGACCCTTCGAGTCGGCTCGGGCGAGCTTGCCCTGTGGCACGACTACCACCCCTACCAGGCGCAGTTCGAGGTGCCGGCTCGTCCGATCAACGGCGCCGAAGTCGTGTACATCGGCTCGGCGGCAGACTCGGCCTCGGTGCCTGCGCGGGAGGCGCTCCAGGGCAAGGTCGTGGTCTTCAACAGCAGCGGGAGCGGCACCACGCTGGACGTACCGGATCTAGGCCCCGACGGGAAGCTGGGATCCATTGCCGGGATTGCGGTCACAGGGGTGGACACGCTCATCGCCACCTTCGAGCAGGTGTTCCGGACACCGCACATCGAGGTGAGGCAGAACCTGCCGATCCCTCCGGGCGTGACCCAGCCCCGGCTCGTCATTCTGCCCACGGCGAGCGTGCCAAAGCTGTTCGGCAAGCCGCTCGACCAGCTCAAGCCGGGGGATACCGGCAGCGCGATCCAGGGAGAAGTGACCTTCGAGGGCAGCGACGTCGGGGCCACCAACGTGGTCGCGATACTGGAGGGGGCCGACCCCGCGCTCCGGGGCGAGTACGTCGCGCTCGGCGCGCATAACGACGCCATCGGCATCGTGCCGCCGGTGGACCACGACTCGATCAGGGCCTACAACACGGTCATGCGACCCCGCGGCGCCAACGATCCGCCGGGCGAGCCCAATGCGGAGCAGGTGGCGCGGATCAGGGGGATGGTGGACAGCATGCGGAAGCTCCATCCCGCGCGCATGGACTCGATCGTGAACGGCGCGGACGACGACGGATCCGGCTCCATGGCCCTGCTCGAGATCGCCGAAGCCGTGTCCCGGAGCAGCACGCGACCGAAGCGGTCCCTCCTCTTCGTATGGCACACCGGCGAGGAGTCGGGGCTCCAGGGGTCGCGCTGGTTTACCGACAACCCGACGGTCCCGCGCGACTCCATCGTCGCTCAGATCAACAGCGACATGATCGCCCGCGGCGGCCCCGACGACGAGGCCCGCAGAGACCCGGTGTACCTCCAGGTGATCGGCTCACGCCGGCTCTCCACCGAGCTGGGCGACCTGGCGGAGGCGGTAAATCGGGACGGTGGATTCAACCTCTCATTCGACTACAGCTACGACGCCAACGGGCACCCGGACAACTTCTACTGCAGGTCGGATCACTATATGTACGCCCGCTACGGGATCCCGATCGCCTTCTTCAGCACCGGCGGGCACCGGGACTACCACCAGGTGACGGATGAGATCGAGTTCCTGGACTTCGATAAGTACGCCCGGGTGACGAGCTTCGTGCGGGCGGTGGTGGAGCGGGTGGCGAACCTGGATCACCGGGTGGTGGTGGACAAGCCCAAGCCGGATCCCGAGGCGCCCTGTCACCAGTAGACACTAGCCTCAGCAGGAACCGTGAGGCCGCTCCGCGCCCCCGCGGTCCGGCCGTCGTCCCGGCGCCCGAAAATCCAACTGCTTGTCTCACCCGTAACTCCTTGCCCTGAATCAGCTTCCAGCCCATGTAATCAGTTGCGTCCCGCCCCCGACCCCGGGTATATTTCTGCGGTTCCACCAGCAACGCCGCTGTGCCCCCTGTCCCTCCTTAGGACCAGACGGATATGACCGCACCCAACTCGCGAGAACGGATTCTGCCCCGCCTCATCGAAGAGGAGATGCAGCAGTCGTTCATCAACTACTCGATGAGCGTCATCGTGTCGCGGGCCCTGCCGGATGCGCGGGACGGCCTGAAGCCGGTGCACCGTCGGATCCTGTACGCGATGAACGAGCTGGGGCTGGTTCCGGGGCGGCCGTACAAGAAGTCCGCCACAGTCGTGGGAGACGTGCTCGGCAAGTACCACCCGCACGGCGACTCGTCGGTGTACGACGCGCTGGTCCGGATGGTCCAGGAGTTCTCGCTCCGCTATCCGCTGATCGACGGGCAAGGGAACTTCGGCTCGGTGGACGGCGACCCCGCCGCGGCCTACCGCTACACCGAGGCCCGGCTCACCCGTGTCGCCGTGGCCATGCTGGAGGACATCGACAAGAACACGGTCGACTTCCAGTCCAACTTCGACGACCGGCTCCAGGAGCCGACCGTCCTCCCCAGCAAGATCCCCAACCTCCTGGTCAACGGCTCCAGCGGCATCGCCGTCGGCATGGCCACCAACATCCCGCCTCACAACCTCCGCGAGGTGGCGAAGGCGGTCGAGATGCTGGTGGACAACCCCGAGGCGTCCATCGCCGATCTCCGCAAGGCGATCAAGGGCCCCGACTTCCCGACCGGCGCCTTCATCTACGGCCGGGAGGGCATCAAGGAGGCCTATGAGACCGGCCGCGGCCGCGTGATCATGCGCGCCAGGGCCCAGATCGAGGAGAAGGAGTCTTCCGGGCGCTCCCAGATCGTGGTGACCGAGATCCCCTACCAGGTCAACAAGGAGAACCTGGTGAAGGCCATCGCCGAGCTGGCGATGGAGAAGAAGATCGAGGGCATCTCCGGGGTGAACGACGAGTCCGACAAGGACGGCATGCGGATGGTGATCGACCTCAAGCGTGATGCGATCCCCAACGTGGTGCTGAATCAGCTCTACAAGCACACCGCGATGCAGTCCACCTTCGGCGTCATCATGCTCGCGCTCGACAAGGGCGCGCCGAAGGTGATGAACCTGAAGCAGCTGCTCGAGCGCTACATCGATCACCGGCACGAGATCATCGTCCGCCGGACCCAGTTCGACCTCGACGCGGCCCAGGCGCGGGAGCACATCCTCGAGGGCCTCAAGATCGCGGTCGACAACATCGACGAGGTCATCAAAATCATCCGCGGCTCGGAGGACACTCCCGAGGCCGACGCCCGGCTCCGCAAGCGCTTCGGACTGAGCGAGAAGCAGAGCGACGCGATCCTCAACATGCGGCTCGCCAAGCTCACCGGCCTCGAGATCGAGAAGCTGGAGGCCGAGCTCAAGGAGGTCCGGGCGGTGATCAAGGAGCTCAAGTCCATCCTGGCGTCGAAACCCAAGCGGATGGGCATCCTCAAGAGCGAAATGGCCGAGGTGGTGGAGTCGTTCGGCGACGAGCGGCGCACCGAGATCGTGGCCGACCAGGGCGAGTTCACGGTCGAAGACCTGATCGCCGAAGAGGACATGGTCATCACCATCTCCCACACCGGCTACATCAAGCGCATCCCGGTCAGCACCTACAAGCGGCAGCGCCGCGGGGGCCGGGGTCTGAACGGGGCCGACCTGAAGGAGAACGACTGGGTCGAGCACTTGTTCATTGCGAGCACCCACGACTACCTGCTCTTCTTCACCAACACCGGGCAGCTCTACTGGCTCAAGGTGCACGAGATCCCACAGGCAGGCCGCGCGGCACGGGGCAAGCCGGTGGTCAACTGCATCGCCATCAAGCCGACGGAGCAGGTCGCGGCCCTGGTGCCGGTGCGGGAGTTCACCGACGACCGGTGTCTCATCTTCGCCACCCGGCAGGGCACGGTGAAGAAGACGCTGCTCTCCGCCTACGGCAACGTGCGCACCAACGGCATCTGCGCGATCAACATCGAGAAGGACGACGAGCTGATCGACGTGCAGGTCTGCGACTCGAACAGCGACATCGTCCTGGCGACCAAGGACGGGATGAGCATCCGCTTCCACCAGGCGGACGTCCGGGAGATGGGCCGGGCCACGACCGGGGTGAAGGGCGTCGAGCTGGAGAAGGGCGACGAGGTGATCGGTATGGTGGTCGTCCGGCGCGACGCGACGCTCCTGGTCGTGAGCGAGAAGGGCTTCGGCAAGCGCTCCGAGCTGTCCGACTACCGGGTCCAGAAGCGCGGCGGGAAGGGGATCATCACCCTGAAGAAGACGGACAAGACCGGCTCCATCGTCGCGCTCAAGGAGGTCATCCCCGACGACGAGCTGATGATGATCACCCGCCACGGCGTGATCATCCGGCTGCCGGTGGACGGCATCCGGGTCATCGGCCGCAACACCCAGGGCGTGAAGGTGATGAACCTCGATCCGGGCGACACGGTGGTGGACGTAGCGCGGGTGGTGAAGGAGGATGAGGGCGGCGCGGAGGAAGGCGCCGGCGGCGACGCGGTGGCCCCCACCGCGGTGGAGGAGTAAGTCCGGGAGACCTGATGCCGCTGACAGCCGATCCGCCCGCCGCCGTCACGCTGGACGACGTGCGCGCCGCGGCCCGCACGCTCGATGGGATCGTCGTCCGGACCCCGCTCGTCGAGGTGCCCGCACTCTCGGATTTGGCGGGTGTCCCCGTCGCGCTCAAGTGCGAGCAGCTCCAGCCCATCGGCGCCTTCAAGGTCCGCGGCGCCTACAACGCGATCTCCCGGGCCGCGGCGGCGGGTGCTCGCGGGATCGTTACCCAGTCCAGCGGCAATCACGGTCAGGCGGTGGCGTGGGCGGCGCGGGCCTTCGGGCTCCGCGCGGTCGTGGTGATGCCGGAATCCACCCCGCGGATCAAGGTGGATGGGGTGCGGCGGCACGGCGGCGAGGTGGTGTTCGCCGGCGCCATACGCTCGCCGGAGCAGGGCCAGCGCGCCGAGGCGATCGCGCGTCAGGACGGCCTCGTGATGATTCCGCCTTTCGACCATCCCGATGTGGTCGCGGGGCAGGGCACCATCGGGCTCGAGATCGCGGAGCAGCGGCCCGACGTCGCTGTGGTGCTGTCGCCCGTGAGCGGTGGCGGGTTGCTCGCCGGCATCACGGTGGCGATCTCCGCCTTGAAGCCGCAGGCGCGCATCGTCGCGGTCGAGCCTGCCGGGGCGGCCAAGCTCTCGGCGGCGCTCGCCGCCGGCGAGCCCCGCACCCTCGAGCGCACCGAGAGCATGGCCGACGGACTCCTCACCCGATCCATCGGCAGCTTTACTTTCCCTATCATCCGGCGGGTGGTGCGCGAGGCGGTGCAGGTCGCCGAGGACGAGATCGCGGCCGCCGTCCGGTTCCTGCACCGCGAGGCCGGGCTCCGGGTGGAGCCCTCCGGCGCGGTCACCACGGCGGCGGTGCTCGCCGGGCGGGTCCGCCTCGACGGGCCGGCCGTTCTGGTGGTGAGCGGCGGCAACGTGGATCCCGAACTCTTTCAGCGGCTGGCGGAATGACCCTCGCTCCCAAGATCCTCGTCGCCGACGACGACCAGGCACTCTCCCGCACCCTGTCCTGGATCCTCAAGGAAAACGGCTACGAGGTCCTCACCGTGCCGGGGGGCGAGCACCTCTTCGACCACCTGAACGCGGAGCAGTTCGACCTCCTCCTGCTCGACATCATGATGCCGAAGGTGGACGGGCTCCAGCTCCTCCAGCGGGTCAAGTCCGATCCCCGGTTCAAGGACCTGCCTGTCCTCATGATCTCCTCCATGCCGCCCGAGGAGGCGACGGTCCGATCCCTCGGCCTCGGGGCCTCGGACTTCATCCCCAAGCCGTTCAGGGTGCGGGAGCTGCTGGCGCGGGTGAAGGCGCATCTCAGGGCGGGCCGCGAGCTCAACCAGGCCAGGGCCGAGGCGCGCTCCCGGTCCGAGATGATGGAGATCATGCAGGAGGTCACGGCCTCGCTCAAGCCGGAGGAGATCTATCAGATCCTCGTGCGCCGGGTGGCGCAGGGCCTCAGCATCTCCCGCTGCTCGATCATCATCGCGGGGCCGGACGACGATCACGGAACGGTAGTGGCGGCGTACGAGAACCCGATGCTGCACAACCTCGCCGTGGATCTCCGCCGCTATCCCGAGATCCAGCACGCCCTCGCCACCGGCGAGGTGGTGCTGGTGCGCGACGTCCTGACCGATCCACTCTTCCAGGACGTCCGCGCCGTCTGGGACTCGGAGGGGCGCGAGGCCCCTGCCCGTTCGGCCATCGCGATCCGGTTCTCGCTCCGGCAGCAGCCGGCCGGCGTCTTCTTCCTCCGCACCACGACCGGCGACGCGCCGCTCAACGAGCAGGACGTCCAGTTCGCCGAGCAGGTGATCAACGCCGCCGTGGCGGCGCTGGAGAAGGCCTACGACCTCGAGAACGCGGTCATGGGCCAGGAGCAGATGCGGCACCTGGCGGAGACCGATCCGCTCACCAACTGCTTCAACCGGCGGGCCCTGATGGAGAAGCTGGAGCAGGAGATGGACCGGGCGGCCCGGTACGCGACCATGCTCACCGGCATGATGGTCGACATCGACAACTTCAAGCAGATCAACGACACCCACGGCCACCTGGTGGGCGATCGGGTGCTGAAGCAGCTGGCCTCGCTGCTCAAGCGGGAGCAGCGCTCGGTGGACATCGTGGCGCGGTACGGCGGCGAGGAGTTCGTCGTGCTGCTGCCGGAGACCACCAATACGGAGTCGCGCAACTTCGCCGAGCGCATCCTTCGTCGGGTAGCCACCCACGACTTCGGCGAATCGGGCCATCCGGTGCGGGTCACCATCAGCATCGGCATCGCGTCCTTCCCGGACGAGCGTGTCAGCGACGGTGAGTCTCTCCTTCGACTGGCCGACACTCACCTGTACCGGGCCAAATCGGACGGCAGGAACCGGTTCCGGGATTGACCGTCCGGCGCTGTCCCCGCTGCAACCAGACGTACCAGGCCCCCGCCCGGTACTGCGTGAACGACGGCTCGCTCCTGGTGGAGGAAAGCGAGCCTCCTCCCGGCGCGACTCCGTCCCACACCCCGCGGCCCCGCTTCGACGACCTCTCCGGCGCCGCCGCCTTTGGCCCGCCTTACCTCGAGGCAGCGCCGACCGTCAACCCGCTCTCCACCCTCTCCGGGCAGGTGCTGGATCGCCGCTACCGCGTGGCGCAGCGGCTGGGGGAGGGCGGGATGTCGTACGTCTACCGTGCCGAGGAGATCGAGACCGGTCGGATCGTCGCGCTCAAGATCCTGCTGCCGCGGCTCTCCCGCGATCCGGCCTCGGTGGAGCGACTGCGCCGCGAGGCGACGATCGCGATGCGGCTCGATCACCCGAATGTCTGCCCCATCCTCCGCCTGGGTGAGACTTCGGACCGGTTGATGTACCTGGTCATGCCGTTCCTCGAGGGGGAGCCGCTGAGCGAGCACGAGGCGCGGCGCGGCCCCTTTCCCGCGGCCGAAGGCGTGCCGCTCCTGATCCAGATCTGCCAGGGGCTGCAGCATGCCCACGAGCTACGGATCATCCACCGCGATCTCAAGCCCGAGAACATCATGCTGGTGCCGCCGGCCGAGGAGCGGCCCGGCTCCGAGGCGACCTACCGGGCGGTGGTCATGGACTTCGGCCTGGCCAAGGAGCGTCGCGCGGGTCCGGAGCTGGCCAAGCTTACCGCCACCGGCATCGTGCTCGGGACGCCCGAGTTCATGAGCCCTGAGCAGATCCGGGGGAAGCCGCTCGACGGCCGAAGCGACGTCTACGCCCTCGGCGTGCTGGCGTTCGAGCTCTTCTCCGGCCAGCTGCCGTTCCCCGGCAAGTCGGCGCAGGAGACGATGATCGCGCGTCTCCGGGGCCATCCGGTGAAGCTCCGCCAGGTGAAGCCGGACTTCCCCGCGAAAGTCGAGGCGGTCATCCACCAGGCGCTGGCAATGGACCCGGCACAGCGGTTCGGCAGCATGGAGGAGATGGCACGCGCACTCGAGGCGGCGCACTCGCCGGGGCTGCTGGGGCGGATTTTCGGGCGATAGGCTCTTGGGCGTGAGCGCCGACACCGAACCCCGCGAGACGCGCGAGTTACTTCGAGCAGCACCTGCGCGGAGGGCCCAATGTCTCGCGCCACATTCTGGCTCGCACTCGTGCTCAGCCTGGCCTGCCGGGAGCGCCGGCCTGGCGTCCCCGAGACCGACAGCGAGCCCGGGGTGGAGTTCGAGGCACCCCGACTCATTCCGGCTATCCATGCGCAGATCACTCGGCTCCAGGAGCCGCAGGGGAGCACGGAAGAGAACCTCACGGCCTTCCGCAATAGCGTCGGGGCGCTGGTGAGTGCGATGCAGGCCGATCTTCAGCGGGTCGGGGTGACCGATAGCGAGTACTTCCGCCCTCTCAGCGATTCGGTGACGCGGGCGTTCGGTAGTGGACCAGGAACCTCAGCCAAGCTGAAGCCGGAGGAGGCCCGCCCGCTGAGCCATCAGGTCGAGCGACTCATCGGGCTGTACGAGGAACGGATGCGGGCGGCGGCGAAGTAGCGGGCGCCGCCTCCGCCTGCCGCACCCGCCGCAGGTCGAGCAGGGCCAGCGCCAGGCAGATCAGGATCGTCAGCGTGCTCTCGAAGCACCAGGGGCAGAAGGTCTTCAGCACCACCCACTCCGCCCACTTCAGCCGGACCGTGAACAGCACGGCGGGGACGATGAGCGCGAGCAGCACCAGTGTCGGCGTCGGGGACCAGGCTCGCGTCGGCTGAGCTCCCCAGAGTGCCGTGCCCAGGATGGCCGCATACCCCAGCGCCCCGATCAACGCGACATCCATTCCCAAAAACCAACTCCACTGACTGGTCATGGCCACCTCGCATCCCCGGTTGGCGGTGCAGGAGATGGTGCCGACGAGGCCGAGCTTCCACAGGTGGAGGTAGACCGCCACCAGGCACGCGACCAGTGCGAGCACGGCAATGATCATTCGATAGCGGAGCGGGTTCGACATGACAGGAATTTCCCCAGCCTGTGGCCGAAGCGGCAACCCTCTCCTCGAGGGACCCGGTCACTTTGGCAAGCCGGCGAGCCGTTCTCGCAGGAGAGCAGGAGATCACGTCGTCCTGGTATCCCGCTTGCGATGTGTTCGAGGACCGCCGTGAAGATCGTCGCCGAGCGGCCCGGAGTGAAGCCGAGGACGTAAAGCTCACCCTCGAAAACAAGACTCCGTAATGGTACGGAGCCCATTCCGGGGCATGTCCGGATTGCCGTCCTCACCTCTAGGAATAACCTTTGGAAATGCTTCGCGACCTGCCTTTCCATGTCGTTGGCCTGAGTCATTATACGGCAGGAATTCAGCTTCGGGAGCAGTTGGCATTCACCCAGGCTGAAGCGGCCGCATGGCTTCAGGGTCAGGCTGCCGCCGGTGGCACCGCCCTCCTTCTCTCCACTTGCAACCGCTGCGAGATCTATTGGACCGGAGGTCCCGACCTGGAGGCCTGGTTCCGGGACTTCGCGCTGACCCGTGGCGCTCTCCTGGGCGAGTCGTTGCTGCGGCTCGACGGGGAGGCGGCCGTACGCCATCTCTTCGACGTGGCGGCCGGTTTGGAATCGCAGGTGCTCGGTGAGGCCGAGGTGCTGGGCCAGGTCCGGCAGGCGTACGATGCGGCCCGGGCCGCCGGCACCGCGAACCGGCTGATCGACACCATCCTTTCCGCG
>DATLHD010000234.1:0-6527 GCA_035540075.1 Gemmatimonadales bacterium | reverse complement strand
CTCTACGGTCGCGACGAGGTGCGCTCGGTGCGCTTCGAGCGGCCCGGGCTGGTGCGCGTCTACTGTAACGTCCACGCGCAGATGAGCGCCCTCGTGGTGGTGCGGGACACCCCGTGGTACGCCCAGCCCGCGAGCGATGGCTCCTTCACCCTGGGCCCGGTGCCGCCCGGCAGCTACGCTCTCCACGCCTGGCACGAGCGTGCGCCGGAGCTGACGCGGCCGTTGAAAGTGACGGCCGACGGCGTAGAGCAGCTGGCCGTGGAGCTCGACGCGCGCGGCTTCCAGTTCAAGCCTCACCTCAACAAGCACGGCCAGCCGTATCCCCAGCAGGGGCGGCGCTACTGACGGGAATGCGAGTCGGCGGGCGATGAAGCTTCCCCTCGGCCGACGCATCTTCCTCGGCACCACGCTCGTCGTGGTGGCGGTGCTGGGCTCGGCGCTGCTGGCGACCAAGCGGCGAGCCGATGCGGCGGCCGACGACGCCTCCGCCCGCGCCCTTGGCGCCACCGCCTCCTCCATCCAGGAGGCGCTCGCCAGCCGAAGCCTCACGCTCCTCCGGCTGACGCAGGCCCTGGTCCAGGTCCCCGCCTACGTCTCCCGCATCGGTGAGTCTCTCCGCGCCGGTGATCGCGCCAATCTCCTCGACCAATCCGACGAGATCAGAGGCCAGACCGGCGCCGACTGGGTCCTCGTCACCGACGGTGCCGGCGTGCTGCAGGCATGGACGGCGCAGCGGAGCATCTTCGGTGAAGACTTCTCTCGCGGCGCGCTGATCGGCCGAGCGATGGAGGGGCAGGTCACCCAGGGCTTGTGGCTCGAGCCGACCGACGACGGTGACGTCCTCTATCAGGCGGTCGGCGTTCCGGTGGTGAATCCCGGCAGCACCACGCCGTTCGGCGTCGTGGTTGGCGCGCTTCGGGTGGACAGCGCCTTCGCGGCGCTGCTCCATCGGAACACCGACTCCGAGATCCTGTTCTTCTCGCTCGACACAGCGGGTGTGCCGCAGGTTGCGATCTCCACCCTGCCACGGGAAGCGGTGGCGGACCAAGTGCGTCGGGCGCCGGTGGGGAAGAGTACCGACAGCACGTACGCCCGCTTCAGCCTACACGCCGGGGGCGAAGAGTACGCCGCCGCGGCCGGCCTCCTCCGCAGCGCCGATGGCGTGCCCCTCGGTGGATTCCTGGGACTCCACTCGCGCGACCAGGAGCTGGCGGCGTACCGCCAGCTGAGCCGGACCATAGGCTGGGCGTTCGTGGTGGGGCTCCTGCTGGCGCTCGGGTTCTCGGTGCTGGTGGCGAGGCGGATCACCCTGCCGGTGCGCGAGCTGGTCCGTGCGACGCGACAGGTGAGCGAAGGGCACTATGCCGGTCGCATCGTCGGCAGCACCGACGACGAGATTGGCGAGCTGGCCACGGCCTTCGGCAACATGGTGGAGGAGCTGCGCGAGAAGGACCGGCTGGTGGAGTACCTGAAGACCGGGGGCCAGCGGGGCGGCGAGGACGCCGCGCTGCCTCCGACCGAGCCCAGGACGCGACCGGACGGCGGCGCCTCACTCGCGGTCGGCGAGCGGTTCGCCGGCCGCTACGACATCCTCGAGCTGCTGGGCTCCGGTGGCATGGGCGTCGTCTATCGCGCGTATGATCGCGAGGTCGGCGAGGCGGTCGCCATCAAGGCGCTCCGTCCCGATCTCGGCGAGATCGATGCCACCCTGCTGGAGCGGTTCAAGCAGGAGCTCCGGCTCGCACGCCGAATCACCCATCGCAACGTGGTGCGGACCTACGACCTGGGCGAGGTCGACGGACTCTACTACATCACGATGGAGCTGGTGCGTGGAACGACGGTCGCCATGCTGATCCGCGAAGCGGGCCGACTCGACGTGCCGGCGACGCTCACCATCGGCAAGCAGGTCTGTCGCGCGCTCGAGGTGGCGCACGACGAGGGCGTCATCCACCGTGACGTGAAGCCGCAGAACCTGCTGGTGGATCACGCGGGATTTCTCAAGGTCATGGACTTCGGCATCGCGCGACTGGCGGAGCACCACTCCGAGCCGGGCCGGGGACTCACCGCCGCCGGCGTCGTCGTGGGCACGCCCCAGTACATGGCGCCGGAGCAGCTCTTCGGCGAGCCGGTGGACGGGCGCGCCGATCTCTACGCCACCGGCGCCGTGCTCTTCGAGTGCGTCACCGGGCGTCCGGTGTTCGAGGCGCCGAGCCTGGTGGCGCTGCTCGCGCGACATCTCGACGATGCTCCCCCCGACCCCCGCCGGCTCAACACCGACGTCCCTGAATCGCTCGCCGCCGTGATCCTCCGCGCGCTCGCCCGCAAGCCCCAGGATCGCTGGCCCACGGCGAGCCATTTTCTGCACGCCCTGGAGCAGGTCTAGCCCCGCCACGGCGCTCGCAGAACGCCCGACCAGGGGCGCCGCAAACCCCGCCATTTCGTTGCCGCGCAATGGGTTGACCCGTGGCCTGTCGCTTGCCTAGCTGGCGCTGCAATCCCGCTGCTCCTCCATCGCCTTTCCCGAGCGAACCCGCATGCTCCGACGCCTGGACCGAATGTGGATGGTCGTGTCGTGCCTGTGCGGGGTTACCAGCGCTCCCGTGGCGGCGCAGGAGCTCTCCGTGCAGGAGCGGGCGGAGCTGGAGAACTGGTTCCGCCGCACCTCCGAGCGTACGCCGGGCGGCCAGTGGGGCATCAGCATCGGGGCGATGGACGGTCGCGTGTTGTGGAGCGTGAGTCCCGAGCTCGACCTGATCCCCGCGTCCACCACCAAGCTCTTCACCACCGGCTTTTCCCGGACCAGGATGGGCGGAGGCGCTCGCTTCACCACCCGAGTGATCGCGGACGGTCGCCTCGATTCCGTCAGCGGCAAGTGGGTCGGCAGCTGGGCGCTCCAACTGGGCGGCGATCCGACGCTGGACCGTGCGGGCCGCCCCGGCCCGACGCTCCGCGAGCTCGCCCAACAGCTGCGGGAAGGCGGCATCCGGGTCCTCGAGGGCCCGCTCTCCATCACGAGCCGGACGGGCCCGGCCGCGTCGCGCTACCCCTCGGTCTGGTCGCCCGACTACGAAGGTCGGCTGTACGCGCCACCGGTGGGACCGGTGACGCTGCACGAGAATATCGTCTCGCTCACCTTCCGGCCGGGTCGTGAGCCCGGTGCCCCGCCGCAGCTGGTGAGCGCCTACCCCGACGGGGTCAGCCGCATGGTGCGGATCGCGGCCACGACGGTCGGCGGGCGCGGACGGCGGCTCTCGTTGCGGGCGGATCCCGACGGCGGGTGGACGCTCCGCGGCACGATCGGCATGGAGCGGAGGAGCGCGGGGCTGAGCGCGGTGGCGCACGAGCCTGCGCAGCTCCTCGTCTCCGGCTGGGCCGCCGCGCTGGAGCGAGCCGGCATCCGATGGGCGAACCCGGGCGGCCCGGTGCTTCTGGCTCCCCGGCCCGCGGCCATTCTCGCGCAGGTGTCGTCCGCGCCGCTCGACAGCATCGCCACCGAGGTGAACCGGCGGAGCGTGAACATCGGCGCGGAGCTGATGCTCCAGTTCGCCGCCGGCAATCAGCTGGCCGGCCCCGGCCTGCTCACCCAACACGTGCGCCAGGTCGTGGGACCTTCGGCGCGGGTGCATCTGGTGGACGGCAGCGGGCTCAGCGAGTTCAACCGAATGAGCGCCCTGACGCAGATGCTGTATCTCGCGCGCTATCCCCAGCTCCCCGGCAACCAGCGCTTCCCGCTGCTGCTTCCCGCCAACGGCACCGGCACGCTGCGCCGGCTCCGGGGCGGGGGCATGGTGCGCGGCGTGGTACACGCCAAGACCGGCACCCTCGACGAGGTGGCCACGCTCGCGGGCTACCTCGCGCGACAGGACGGCGTGCTGGTGCTCTCGCTGATGTACAACGGGCGCCGCACGGGAGCGGCTCGCGCGGCGGAATGGGAGCTGTTCCGGCTGCTCGGGGCCGAGGGTGTGGACCTGGGCGGCGTGCTCGAAACCCACATGGGCGGAAGCGTACCGACCAATGACCGCTAGTCTCACGCTCACCGCACCGGTCCGCGAGTCGTCGTACCGGACCTCCGAGATCCTTTCCGCGCTCTCCTGCGCCCTCGACATCACCGAAGGGCAGGCGCCCGGCCACGCGGTGCGCACCTGCCTCATCGGCATGCGCCTGGCGGAGCGGGTCGGTCTGCCGCTGGAGGAAAGAGGCTCGCTCTTCTACGCGCTCCTGCTCAAGGATCTCGGCTGTTCCAGCAACGCGGCGCGGCTCTGCTCACTCTTCGGTGCCGACGACCGCGCGCTCAAGCGGGAGCACAAGCTGACCGACTGGGCGCGTCCGACGCGGAGTCTCAGGTACGCGCTTCGGAACGCGGTGCCGGATGCCTCGCCCATGGGCCGGGCGCTGCGGGTGGCCGCCATGCTGATGCACGAGAAGGGCAGCGGACGGGAGATGACCCGCACCCGCTGCGACCGGGGGGCGGAGATCGCCGCGATGCTGGGCTTCACCAGCGCGACCCGCGAGGCGATCCGCACGCTGGACGAGCACTGGGACGGCAATGGGATGCCGGACGGGCTCTCGGGCGCCGCCATCCCGCTGCTGGGACGGATCGTGAGCCTGGCGCAGACCGCGGAGGTCTTCGCGAGCACCTACGGCGTGGACGCGGCGATCGAGATGGCGGTGCAGCGGCGCGGGCGGTGGTTCGATCCGACGCTCGTGGAGGCGCTCCGAAGTCTCGGGGGCGACGAGAACTTCTGGACCAGGGTACTGGGGCGCTCACCCGAGCGCCACCTGGGGGCGCTCGAGCCCGAGGATCAGATCCTCATGGCCGATGAGGCGCGTCTGGACGCCATCGCCCGGGCGTTCGCCAGGGTCATCGACGCCAAGTCACCCTACACCTACCTGCACTCCGAGCGGGTGGCGGAACTCGCCGTGACGATCGGCCGGCGGCTGCACTTCAGCGACGTCCAGCTGCGCGACCTGCGACGCGCCGGGCTGCTGCACGACATCGGCAAGCTCGGCGTCTCGACCCTGATTCTCGACAAGCCCGACCGACTCACCGAGCGGGAGCGGGCGGAGATCCGGGTGCATCCGGCTTACACCCAGCGCATCCTGGAGCGGGTCGGAGCGTTCTCGGCGATCGTCGCGATCGCCAGCGCGCATCACGAGCGGCTGGACGGGAAGGGCTACCACCTCGGACTCACGGCGGAGCGGCTCTCGCCCATGAGCCGGGCGCTCGCGGTGGCGGACGTGTACGAGGCGACGACCGCGGACCGGCCCTACCGCGCAGGGCTCCCGCGGCACGAGGCGGTCGCCATTCTGAGGGGGCTGGCGGGCACGTCACTGTGCCCGTCGTCGGTGGAGGCGCTGGCTTCGGAGCTGGGCTAGCGATTGACGGCACCCAAGAGAGCCGTCACCACCCGTTCGGCCGCGGCCGGGGATCCCGCGGTTCCCTGAGCCAGCCTCGGGTTGCCGCCACCGCGTCCGCCGACCGCTTCCAGCGCCGACCTTAGCGCGGCCCCCGCATCCACTCCCGAGTCCGCCGAAGTCGCGACGACGATCGCCGGCGGCTCCGCGGTCCACCCTACGAACAACGCCCGGGGCATCGCGGCGATCGCCTGCGCGAGCGGCCGGAGCCGATCGATCGGGCCCTTCTCCTCGCGGACGACGATCCGTCGCGGCGACCCGTCGGGAGCGGTGTCGTACAGCTCGCGGGCGCGGTAGCGAGCCAGACTCTCCTCCAGCTCGCGCCTGGCGCCTGCCGCGGCCTTGAGCTCGGCGCGCTGCGCCTCGACCAGCGCGGGAAGCTCATCGGCCGCGGCGGAGAAGCTGCCGGCGAGCCGGGCGAGGAGGTCGAGATCGGCGCGGGCGCGCCGCGTGGCGCGCCCGCCGCAGACGAACTCCAGCCGGACGTTCTTCTTCACCCGCTCCGACCTGCGAATGAGAATCGGCCCGATCTCGCCGGTGGCGCGGACGTGGGTGCCGCCGCAGGCGCTCCGGTCCAGATCACGGATGGTCACGATGCGGAGCGTTCCCTCTCGGGCCGATGCCTTCCGGAGGCCGGTGGCTTCCATCGCCTCCTCGAAGCTCACCTCGACCGGACGGTTCTCGGTGACGATCTCGTTGGCGCGCCCCTCGGCCTCGACCAGGCGCGCCTGCTCGAGGTCGGGTGTGTCCAGATCGAGCGTCGAGCTCTCGCGGCCGAAGTGTACGGCGATCGTGCCGTGGCCGAAGAGCTGGTGCAGCACGGCCGAGAGGAGGTGCTGGCCGGTGTGCTGCTGCATGTGGTCGAAGCGGCGGGGCCAGTCCACGCCGCCGTGAACGGTCGTCCCGTCGATCGGGTCGGCGAGCAGGTGGGCTATTCGGTCACCCTCGTCCACGGTGTCCACCACCGCGGCGCCGCCCAGAGTCCCGGTGTCGTGGGGCTGGCCGCCCGATGTGGGATAGAAGGCCGTGCGGTCGAGGTATACTCGGCGGCCGCCGTCGGCACGGTCCACGACGGCCGCGTCGAAGTCGCGCAGGTAGGAGTCGGTGTAGTA
>DATLHD010000233.1:0-9914 GCA_035540075.1 Gemmatimonadales bacterium | reverse complement strand
CCGGGCACCATCGGAGCGGCGCTCGTTCCGGTGCTCTTTACCTATGGCGGGTGGCAGCAGACCAATTTCATCGCCGAAGAAATGGTGAATCCCGAGCGGGATCTACCCCGCGCGCTCCTGCTCGGCGTCGCCATTGTCGTCGCCACGTACTTGCTCGCCAACCTCGCCTATCTCCAGGTGCTTGGGCCCAGAGGCCTGGCGGCCAGCACCGCCCCTGCCGCGGACGCCATGCGCCAGGTACTGGGCCCCCGGGGCGGCGCGATGATCTCCGCCGGGATCGCGATCAGCACGTTCGGGTTTCTCAACCTCGTCGTGCTGGTGACGCCACGCGTGTTCCAGGCGATGGCCGCGGATGGCGTGTTCTTCCCTCGGCTCGCCCGACTGCATCCCGTGCACCGCACCCCGTCCGCCGCGATCGTGGTCCAGGCGATCTGGGCGTCGGCCCTGGCGCTCTCCGGGAGCTTCAGCCAGCTGGTGGACTATGTCGCCTTTGCCGACTGGGTCTTTTTCGGACTCACGGTGGCGGGGCTGTTCGTCTATCGAGCACAGGACCGGGCGCGGGGACGAGTAGCTCCTCCAGGAGCGTTCAGAGTCCCGGGATATCCATGGACCCCGGCCGCGTTCGTCGCAGCGGCGATGTTCGTCGTGGCCAGCTCGGTGCTGGCCACTCCCCGCAACGCGCTGGTCGGGACCGGGCTGCTGGCGCTCGGCGTACCGGCCTACTGGTACTGGACGAAGGCGGCACGGGGCGCAGGCTGAGGCGGCAAATGGGAGGAACCCACATGCGAGTCGGCGTCGTCGGCGTGGGTCGAATCGGATCGTTCCACGCGGGTGTGCTTGCCAAGCATCCGGCTCTCCAGGCAACCCCGCCGGCCCGTGCGGGTCGAGGAGGTCTGGTGAACCGGAGCGTCCGAATCGGCGGAGTCGTGCTCGCGCTGGTGCTCTGCGCCTGCGGCAGTGGAGGTCGCGGAGCTGCAGAAGGCGCATCCGCAGGCACCGGTCCCGATCGCAGCGCCGTCCGAATCGTCCTGGTGAGCCATGGGCAGACCTCGGACCCGTTCTGGTCGGTGGTGGCGAACGGTGCCGGTGATGCCGCGCGGGAGATGGGTGTCCGCCTGGAATACCAGGCGCCTACCAGCTTCGACATGGTGCGCATGAGCCAGCTGATCGACGCCGCGGTGGCGAGCCGACCGAGCGCACTGGCCATCTCGGTTCCCGATCCCGACGCGCTGGCCGCCTCGGTGAAGGCGGCGGTCAGCGCCGGCATCCCGGCGATCTCCATTAATTCCGGCGACGCGGCCTGGGAGCGGCTCGGCTTCCTGGGCCACATCGGGCAGACGGAGTACGAGTCGGGGGTGGCAGCAGGAGAGCGGCTCGCTGCCGGCGGGGCGAGGCGGGTGCTCTGCGTGAATCACGAAGTCGGTAACGCGTCGCTCGACACCCGCTGCCGGGGCCTCGCGGAAGGTCTCGCCAAGCGCGGGGCGAGGATGCAGGTGCTCGGCGTGAGCCTGGCCGACCCGGAGGATGCCGCGCAGCGCATCCGCGGCGCGCTGGCCCGCGACGCGGCGATCGACGGCATGCTGATGCTCGGCCCGGGCGGAGCGGCGCCCGCGCTCGCCGCACTGCGGGAAGCCGACCGGCTGGGCCGGATCGCCGTGGGTACCTTCGATCTCACGCCCGAGGTCCTCGCCGCCGTGCGCGACGGCCAGATCCTCTTCGCGATCGACCAGCAGCCGTACCTCCAGGGCTATCTCGCCGTCGTTCTGCTCACCAAGTATCTCGAGACTAAGGCCATGCCTGGAGGCGGGGAGATCATCCGTACCGGCCCCAGCTTCGTCTCGAAGGAGAACGCGGCCGACGTGATCGCTCTGGCGGAGCGCGGGATTCGATGAGGCTCCTGGCGCGGCCCGAGGTGGGGGCCGCGGCCGCGGCCGTGCTGGTCTGGATGGGGTTCGCAACAGTCGCGGGGGCACCCTTTCGGAGCCTGGAGGGGACGGCCGCGGTCCTGAACGCCGCAGCGCCGCTCGGCATCCTGGCCCTGGCCGTCGCGCTCCTCATGATCGCGGGGGAGTTCGACCTCTCGATCGGCTCGATCATCGGCTGCGCCGGCATGACCATCATGCTGCTCACGCGCCAGTACGACTGGTCCCTCTGGCCTGCGATCGGCGCCGCCATGCTGTTGAGCGTCGCCATCGGCCTAAGCAACGGCTACCTGGTGGTTCGCACCGGGCTCCCTTCCTTCATCGTCACCCTCGGAACCCTGTTCGCATTCCGCGGCCTCACGATCGCGCTGAGCCGCCAGCTCACACGTCGGACCCAGCTCGGCGGTCTCGACGAGGTCGCCGGATTCGGTCCCGCGAAGACGCTGTTCGCGAGCGACATCTTCGGGGGGGTTCGGATCTCGGTGCTCTGGTGGCTGGGACTTGCCGCGCTGACCGCCTGGGTGCTGCTCCGCACCCGCTTCGGCAACTGGATCTTCGCCGCCGGCGGGGGCGCGGAGGCGGCACGCAAGATGGGTGTCCCCGTGGCACGAGTGAAGATCACGCTCTTCGTGGTCACGGCGATGGCTGCAGGTCTCGTGGCGGTGATCCAGGCGGTGCGCTTCACCGGAGCCGACGCGCTTCGCGGCGAGCAGCAGGAGTTCAGGGCCATCATCGCCGCCGTGATCGGGGGGACGCTCCTCACCGGCGGCTACGGCTCCGCGCTCGGCGCCGTCCTCGGCGCACTCATTTTCGGCATGGTGCAGCAGGGCATCGTGATCACCGGCGTGGATGCCGATTGGTTTCAGGTGTTTCTCGGCGTCGTCCTAGTCGGGGCGGTGATGGTCAACAACTTCGTCCGCCGCCGCGCCTCGGAGGCCAGGTGACCGCGATCCTGCGAGTGGAGCGGGTCTCCAAGCACTTCGGCAACGTGGTCGCACTGCACGACGTCACCCTGTCGGTGGCCGTGGGGCAGGTCACCTGCCTTCTGGGCGATAACGGGGCGGGAAAGTCCACGCTCATCCAGATCCTCGCAGGCGTCCACCGGCCCACAAGGGGTCGCTATCTGGTTGAGGGCGAGCCCGTCGACTTCTCCTCGCCGCGCCAAGCGCTCTCACGCGGGATCGCCACGGTCTACCAGGACCTCGCGATGATTCCGCTGCTGAGCGTGTGGCGCAACTTCTTCCTCGGTGCCGAACCCTGCGTAGGCAGGGGGCCGTTCCGGCGGATGGATCGCGCCCGCTGCGAGGGCGTCGTGCGCGAGGAGCTGAGCCGCCTCGGGGTCCAGCTCCGCGATCCGGGGCAGGCGGCCGGCACATTGTCGGGCGGCGAGCGGCAGGCCGTCGCCATCGCCCGTGCCATCCACTTCGGGGCCCGGGTCCTGATCCTGGACGAGCCCACGGCGGCTCTCGGCGTGAAGCAGGCCGGGGTGGTGCTGCGCTACATGGCGAGGGCTCGGGAACGCGGGGTAGCGGTCGTCTTCGTCACCCACAACCCGCACCATGCCTATGCCATCGGCGATCGCTTCGTCGCCCTGCGTCGGGGTGAGGTCCTGGGCGACTTTGCCCGAAGCGACGTTCATCTCGAGCGACTGACCGCAATGATGTCGGGCGGCGAGGAGCTGGAGCGGCTTGCACTCGAGCCCGACCGGACCGACGACGGTGGGGCGACCGGCTAAGGTAAATTCACCGGGCAGATTCTCGGCGAAGGCCTGTTCCCCTTTGGCTGGCGACCAATCAGGATTTGACAATGAATACCTCTCACGTCTTCGACCTTGCGACGCTCCCCGGCGGCCATCGCCGACGCCTTGAGCCTCCGCAAGGCCTGCGGCCCTTCAGTTGGCGCGGCGGAGCCCGCGTCGTGAAGACCGCTATCGCACTGCTGGCGGCGGGTGTGTTTGCCACAACGGGGAGCGCCAATGCACAGGCGGCGCCGGCGGCCGCGGGAGCCCGGCCACGCCTGGTGGTAGCGATCGCCGTGGATCAGCTGCGTGCCGACTACATGGAGCGCTTCCGTCCGTTCTTCGGCCGGAGCGGGTTCAACCTCTTTCTCCAGCGCGGTGCCAGCTTCGCGTCCGCGCGTTACGAGCACGCCACGACCACTACCTGTCCGGGCCACGCCGTGGTCCTGACTGGGAGCTACGGGACGGTGAACGGCATCATTGCCAACGAGTGGTACGACGCGGTCGCCAGGAAGGCGGTGTACTGCGCAGCGGACACGACGGTGCGAGTCATCGGTGCCGATCTGGAAGGCCGCTCGCCCCGCAACCTCAAGAACACCACCGTCGGTGATCTGTTGAAGATCAGCACCGGTGGCCGCAGCAAGGTGGTGACGGTCTCGGCCAAGGACCGCTCCGCCATCATGATGGGCGGCCATCTGGCCGACGGGGCCTACTGGATGGAGGACACGCTCTTCGTCACCTCCACCTATTACCGCCAGGAGATGCCGGCGTGGGTCCGCGAGCTCAACGGGGCCGGAAAGATCAGCTCATACTTCGGGAAGAAGTGGGAGCGGCTGCTGCCGGCGGCCGCCTACGAGATGGTGGGCGCCGACGACGTGGCGGCAGAGGCGGATGTGGCGGGAGCCGGACGGACGTTTCCCCACCCCATCGCCGGCGCCGACGCATTCGACCTCTCCCCTTTCAGCAACGATGTCCTCGCCGAGTTCGCCATGCGTGCGGTGGCGGAAGAAGGCCTCGGACGCGATACGGTTCCGGATCTTCTCGGCATCAGCTTCTCGGCCAACGACCGGATCGGACATGCGTACGGTCCCGACAGCCACGAGGTCATGGACGTCACGGTCCGCCTGGACCGCACCCTGGCGCGGCTGTTCGGCTTTCTCGATCGCACCGTCGGACTGGCGAACGTCGTGATAGTCCTCACGGCAGACCACGGAGTCGCACCGCTGCCTGAGGTGTTCGGAAACCTGCATCCCGGCGCATCACCCCGTCGCTTCAACCCCGCCGTGGTGGATACGGCGGTGGAGACCGCACTTCGGGCGCGGTACGGGCCTGCCCCGGCGCCCGGCTGGATCGCGTATCACGACCAGCCGCAGCTCTATCTGAATCCGGCGGCGCTGCGAGCGAAAAAGGTGTCGGTGCAGGACGCGGAGCAGGTCGCGCGGGCGGCGATCATGTCGATTCCCGGAGTGTACGAGGCGCTGACCTCGAACGATCTCAGCACCGCACGAGCCAGCGGCCTGCGGACCCCGGAAGCGCTCTCGTTCTATCCCGGGCGAAGCGGCAACATCTACTACCAGATGGACCCGTATATCCTGGTGGGTGGGGAGTCCACGGGGACGGGACACGGCACGCCCTGGGCCTATGACCAGCAGGTGCCGCTGCTCTTCTATGGAAGCCGCATCGTGCCCGGGGTGCGCCGCACTCCGGCGGCCGTGGCCGACATTGCGCCGACGCTCTCGGCGCTGCTCGGCCTTACCGCGCCGGGCGGATCGCAGGGCAGGGTGCTCGCCGAGGCACTGCGCTAGGCCGCCTCGACCACCATCGCGATCCCCTGGCCGACGCCGATGCACATCGTCGCGAGGCCGTAGCGGCCGCCGGTCCGGCGCAAGGCGTGCACCAGGGTGGTGAGGATGCGGGCGCCGCTGGCGCCGAGGGGGTGGCCCAGGGCGATCGCACCGCCGTAGATGTTGACCTTTGCGGGATCGAGGTCGAGGTCGCGAATGCAGGCAATGGCCTGCGCCGCGAAGGCTTCGTTGAGCTCGATCAGGTCCAAGTCGCCCGCGCCGAGCCCCGCGCGGGCGAGTGCCTTTCGGGTGGCCGGTACCGGGCCGAGTCCCATGCAACTCGGATCTACGCCGGCTACGGCGGTGCTCACGACGCGCGCGATGGGCTTCCGGCCCAGCTCCTTCGCCACCTCCAGCGACGCGACGGCGACTGCAGCCGCCCCGTCGTTGATGCCGCTGGAGGTTCCTGCCGTCACGGTGCCGTCCCGCTGAAACGCCGGCGCCAGGCGGGCCAGGCTCTCCAGGGTGACGTCGGCGCGCGGCGGCTCGTCGCGGGTCACCGCCGCGACCGTCACGAGCTCGTCCTCGAACACGCCCGCGCCGAGCGCCTCTTGCGCGCGTCGCTGGCTCTCAACCGCGAACTCCTCCTGCTCCCGCCGAGTGATCCCCCCGGCCGCCGCGACCCGTTCGGCGGTCATGCCGAGGGAGATCGTCCAGTCGGCGGGGAAGTTGGGATTGGTGAACCGCCAGCCGACGGTACTGTCGGCCACGGCAGGAGTCGTGCGATCCCACGGCTTCGACGGCTTGAGCATGATGTAGGGCGCCCGTGTCATGCTCTCGACACCGCCCGCGAGGACCAGCGCGGCCTCGTCGGACCGGATCGCGTGGGCGGCGCTCGTCACGGCCTGAAGACCCGAGCCGCAGAGTCGATTCACCGTCTGGCCCGGCACCTCCACCGGGAGGCCGGCGAGCAGCAGCGCCATTCGGGCCACGTTCCGATTGTCCTCGCCCGCCTGATTGGCGCAGCCGAGGATGACGTCGTCGACCCGGCCGGGAGGTAACGCGGCCCGCTGGAGCAGGGCGCGGAGGGGGATCGCGGCGAGGTCGTCGGGCCGCACGTCGGCCAGCGCGCCGCCGGCACGCCCGATCGGCGTCCGCACGGCATCGAGGATGAGCGCTTCGGTCACTCGCAGGTTCCGGTCAGAGGGAGAGTTCGGGCCCCGCCCGCAAGCTAATATGACCGCGTTGACGGCTTCGGGGGTTGCCGCTAAGTTGCGCCCTCGCAACGAGTCGGGACAGGTGGCCGAGTGGTTGAAGGCGCACGCCTGGAGAGCGTGTAAACGGCTTAAACCGTTTCGAGGGTTCGAATCCCTCCCTGTCCGTCACTCACCCGCCGCAGCGCCTCCACATCACTCACCAGCGAGCGCTCGATGTCCTGGGGCACCAACCCGCCGGGGTCGAGGGAGCCGGAAAGCATCGGCCGCTACCGTGTGACCCGCCGGCTGGGCCAGGGCGGCATGGGAGTGGTGTACGCTGCCCATGACGACCGCCTGGACCGCGACGTGGCCATCAAGCGGATCCGGGATGCCGCCGGAGACGCGGCACTGCGCGAGCGTCTGCTGCGCGAGGCCAGGGCCGCCGCACGCATCAACCATCCTAACATCTGTCATGTCTACGAGCTCGCTGAAGAGGGCGGGGAGCTCTACCTCGTCATGGAGCTGCTGGAGGGCGAGGCACTCGAGCAGCGTCTCGCCCACGAGCGCATTCCGGTCGGAGAGGCGCTCAGGATCGCGCTGGGGATGTTGTCGGCGCTGGAGGCCCTGCACACGCGGGGCATCATCCACCGCGACCTGAAGCCCTCGAACGTCTTTCTCACGCCGCACGGCGTGAAGCTGCTGGATTTCGGGCTCGCGCGGCCGGTGGCGGAGCAGTTCAGATCCGAGGTCTCGCTGACGCAGCCGGGGACGCTGATGGGCACCCCGCGCTACATGTCGCCCGAGCAATGGGAGGGCGAGGTCCTCAGCCCTGCCTCCGACCTGTTCGCGGTCGGTGCCATCCTCTTCGAGATGCTGGCGGGCAAGCCCGCGTTCCCTGGCAGCACCATCATCGAGGTCTTTCGCGCGGTCGCGATCGCGGAGCCGCCGGCGCTGACCGGCGGCCCCGAGGTGATGGCCGCCGACCGCGTCATCCAGCTCGCCATCGCCAAGCGGGCGGCGGACCGCTATCCCGACGCGGCGACGATGGCTCGCGAGATCCGCGAGGCCCTGTCGCTGGTGGACACCGGCTCCAGCCCGCAGGCGAGGGCGATGACGCGGCTGATCGTGCTGCCCTTCCGGGTGCTGCGCCCGGACCCGGACATCGATTTCCTCGCCTTCAGTGTGCCCGATGCGATCAGCAGCTCGCTCTCGGGGCTGGAGTCCCTCGTGGTTCGCTCCACCGCGGCCGGCCAGCGCTTCGCCGCCGGCGCGACCGACTTGAAGACCATTGCCGCCGAGGCTGGGGTGGACGTGGTGGTGACCGGCACACTGCTTCGCGCCGGCGACCAGGTGCGGGTCTCGACCCAGATGCTGGAGGCCCCCTCGGGCACGCTGCTGTCCTCAGGCACGGCGCAGGTCGCGCTCACCGACCTGTTCCAGCTCCAGGACGACCTGGCCCGGCAGATTGTGGATTTGCTGGCGCTCCCGCTCTCTTCCCGCGATCGTGGCGCGCTCGGCCCCAAGCAGGCGGTCAACGCGAAGGCCTACGACCTGTACCTCCGCGCCAATCACGTCGGTGCCAACACCTCGAATCCTTCCCGGCTCACGGTGGCCCGCGACCTCTATCGGCAGTGCCTCGAGGAGGACCCGGACTACGCGCCGGCGTGGGCTCGACTGGGCCGGGTCTATCGGGTGCTCGCGAAGTACGGCGCCGAGGGCAGCGCCGAGAGCATTACCCTCGCGGAGCAGGCGTTTCACCGCGCCCTGGAGATCGACCCGGACCTCCCGGTGGCCCACAACTTCTACACCTATTTCGAGATCGAGGAGAAGGCCCGGGCGCCCGAGGCAATGGTGCGCCTGCTGGAGCGGGTGGGGCGTGGCGCTGCGGATCCGCATCTCTTGGCCGGCCTCGTGGTCGCGTCCCGGTTCTGCGGTCTGCTGGAGGCGTCGCTGGCGGCCGACCGCAGGGCGCGACGCATCGATCCTTCGATCCAGACGAGCGTGCAATACACCTATTGGGCGATGGGCGACTACAAGCAGGCGGCGCTGCACGATGTGGAAGACATCCAGGGCATCCGGCATGGGGCCTTGTGGATGCTGGGACGGTACGACGAAGCGATCGCGGGGGTGCGGGAGGCGCTCAGCCATGCACCCGGCAGCCTCGAGCACCTGATCGTCGAGTCGCAGCTGGCCGCGATGGAGGGACGTCCGGACGACTGCCTCCGTCACGCGCGCGCGATCCTCGACGCCGGTTTCCACGATCCGGAGGGTCTGATGCTGCACTGCCGGGAGCTGGCGTTCCTGGGCCTGGTTCCCGAAGCGCTGGACATGGTGCAGCGGGTGGTGGATGGTGGCTATCACTGTCCCACGCTCCTGACCGTCGATCCCTGGCTCGACGCCCTGCGAGGGGAGCCGGCATTCGTCCGCGCGGTGCGCCAGGCGGAGGCCGGCCGGGCGCGAGCGGCGGAGGCGTTTGCCCGGGCGGGCGGGGAACGCGTCCTCGGAGCAGGTACCGGCTAGCCCGATACAAGCCCGCTAGGCCAACGCAAGACCCCGGCGTGCACCGACCTCAGGTTAGCAACATGCAATCCGCGTGTTCCCAACAGGAGGTCTCCCATGTTTCGCCCCTTCTTCCTTCCTAGCCTGGCCCTGGCGGCGCTGCTCTCCGCCGGCTGTGACGACGCCGGCCGAACGACGGCCACGGAGCCACAGCTCGAGACCATCCGCGGCGGTGAGCAGCGCCTGATCACCATGACGGACGCCTGCGACCCGCAAACCTTCGACGCCGTGCTGGGTGTCGGCGCCTGCACCCGAAACGGTGGCGTGCAGTTCGCGAAATTCCTCCAGCTGCTGGGGAAACATCAGAAGGTGGGTGCCTGGCACTTCGCCCCGACGGAGGTGAAGGCCAAAGTCGGGCAGGAGCTGCTCGCCGTGAACCGCGGCGGTGAGGATCATACCTTCACGGAGGTCGAGGCCTTCGGGGGTGGCATCGTGCCCGACTTGAACGTTCTGGCCGGTGTACCGGACCCCGCGCCGGAGTGCCTGGCGGTCACCCCGGCTGACATAGTGTCCCCTGGCGGCTCCACCACGGATGACGTCGAGGAGGAGGGCACCGAGCTGTACCAGTGCTGCATTCACCCCTGGATGCGTACAGTCGTGACCGCGCGCGAGTAGCTGTGCGCGTCACGCTTTCGCAGGAGGCCCGCGGGCGGACGGGGGCGATTTAGCTGTCATATCGAGCGAAGCGAGGGATGACACTTGGCGCACCCCACCC
>DATLHD010000232.1:0-6809 GCA_035540075.1 Gemmatimonadales bacterium | reverse complement strand
GTTCGACCGCTCGAGCTGGTCGAGATACGCCCGGGCCAGCGCGAAGGTGGCGGGCCAGACGATCTTCGACTGCCCCTGGACGTTGAAGTAGTCCATCCTCACCGAGTTGGCCGCGTCGATCTCGTTCTGCGAGAGGAAGGCACTCGGGGTGAGCGAGAAGACGTCGAGCCCGCGCACCATCTCCGAGCCGTAGATGTGGCCGTTGTACCAGTAGGTGGACCAGTACCCACCGCTCACCGGCTCGGTCGCGCTCATCGGCCCGCGATCGAAGTAGGCGATCTCGACCGGCTTTGCGGGGTCGGTCCACTCGAACACCGAGAGTCCGCCCTGGTACCAGGCCTGGACCATGATGTCGCGCCCCGGAACCGGGATCAACGAGCCGTTGTGGGCCACGCAGATTTCCGTCGCACCCTGTGGCGCCGGCAGCTTGTAATAGCTCTGGAACTGCATCTTGCGGTCGGTCACCGTGAAGATCGCGTCCGCGCCCCACTCCTTCTTGTCCGTGACCCGGCATTTCGGCTGCGAGCCCCCACCCCACTCGTCGGAGAACAGCAGCTTGGTCCCGTCGTTGTTGAACGTGGCCGAGTGCCAGTAGGAGAAGTTCGAGTCGGAGACCTCGTGGATTCGCACCGGGCGTACTGGATCGCTGATGTCGAGCAGGAGCCCGTAGCCTTCGCAGGCCCCGCCCGCGAGGCCGATGGCCGGGTAGAGGGTGATGTCGTGGCACTGGGTGGGACCCGCGGTGCTGTCGGGCTCCACGCCCTCCATCATGGCGATCATCTGGGGCAGCGCCTGGCGGAGCACAGCGCTGTCGGCCGCCGTGGGCGTTCCGCTCCCGCCGCGGGCCTGGACGATCTCGGAGAGCCAGCCATTGGCGTCCTCATCGTCGAGGACCCGCTCCTGGCCATACATGGTGTAGGTGTACGCACCCCGCGACTTGGCCTCGGCGAGCTCTTTCGCGTCGACGAGGCTGTCCTCGGGCGTGTCGCCGTGGGTCGGCGGCGCGACCAGGTTGTCGAAGATCCGCGGCGAGTTGACGATGGCGGCCTGCTCCGGGTGCGCGACCGGCACCTTGATCACCTCGATCCGGAACCAGGCTGTGTTCGGATCCACGTTCGGCATCGCTGCCGTGCAGCCCGGCAGCTCGCTGGCGGAGCGTACCACGCTGGACCCCGAGATGTAGACGTAGACGTTCGCGGAGTCCTTGGGATCGATCAGCAGCGAATGGGTGTGCGACCCGCGGCAGGTCTGCACGTTGCCGACGTTCCTGGGGTGGTGGATGTCGCTGATGTCGAAGACCCGAAGCCCCCGGAGCCGGTCCTTGCTCACCGTGTCCTGGACGCCCTGGGCGCCGCAGTCCAGGCGCGCCGCGAGGTCCTCGCCGGAGACGAAGAGCAGGTTCTTGTAGACCGAGACGTCGCTCTGGCTGGCGGGGCAGACGTACCCGGTGACCAGCTCCGGCTTCGCCGCCTTCTCGATGTCCCACACCTGGAAGCCGTTGTAGTTGCCCTGGATGAGATACTTGCCCGTGAAGCCCATGTCCGAGTTGGTGATCCCGGCGAACTGCTCGGGGGCCGGGTTCTCGGAGACCACCTTCAGGTTCCACACCGCCTCGCCGGCGTCGCGCAGTCCGGCCTTGAGACCGATGCGCGGGTCGGGGCTCGGCGCCTGCGCCGACTTGGCGCTCTCGGGCGACGGCGTACCGTTGCCCGACGAGGTCGAGCCGGCACAGCCCAGCAGGATGGCGACGGCAGCCGCCGGGACGAGCGGTAGGAATCTCACGCGTGTCATGCGATGTCCTCGAAAGGTGTTCAGGAAGCGGGCTCGCCGGCGGGCATCGAGTCCAGCATGCGCTCCATCCGGGCGATCTCGGTGGTCTGATCCACGCTGACGTCGTTGGCGAACTTGAAGACGGTGTCGTCCTGGGCGGCGCCGGGCGTGCCGTACAACTGCTTCACCATGGCCACCGCTCCGCGGTGGTGCTGGATCATGTAGGTGAGGAAGAGCCGGTCGAACTCCGGGCCCTTGGCCTGCTCCAGCTCCTGCATCTGGGCCTCGGTCAGCATGCCCGGCATGAGGTGGCCGTGCATCGCCTGGTGGGCGTCGGGCACGGGCTTTCCCCGGGCCTGGAGCCAACGATCCATGGTGCCGATCTCGTCCTGCTGCCCCGCGGTGATCCGCTCGGCCAGCCGGAGGATCTCGGGGTTGGCGCCGTTGCGCGGCGCCAGGGCGGCCATGGCCAGCGCCTGGGCGTGGTGTCCGATCATGTCCGTCATGAAGCGGACGTCGGCCTCGGTGTAGGGATAGCGGCTGGCGGGCTTGGGGGACGGCTGCTCGGCCGGCTCCTTGGTGCCACCACAGGCGGTGAGCGCGGCGAGGACCAAGGTCGCGACGAAGCCAATTCGGGGGGCTGCCATGGGGCAGGAAAATAACCCCGGGAACCGATCCTCGTAGCCTGCCCTCAGCCGAACAGCAGCCGAACGGTCCAGACCGCGAGGACCATGGCCGCCGCGTCCGCGATGAGGCCCGCGGGCACCGCGTGCCGGGTCTTCTTGATGCCCACGGCCCCGAAGTACACCGCGATCACGTAGAACGTGGTCTCGCTCGAGCCGTACATCACCGCGGCCATCTTCACCAGGATCGAGTCCTCGCCGTAGTGGTTGATCATGTCCACCACCAACGCCGCGGAGCCGGAGCCGGACAGCGAGCGGATGATGGCCATCGGCAGCAGTTCGGCCGGGAAGCCGATCAGGCTGAGCACAGGGTCGAGAGCCTTGGTGAGCGCCTCCATCGCCCCGCTGGCCCGGAACATCGCGATGGCGAAGAGGATGGCGACGAGATAGGGGATGATCCGGACCGCGACCTGGAAGCCGTCGCGGGCGCCCTCCACGAAGCTCTCGTAGACCGGCACCCCCTTGATGATGCCGTAGAGCGGGAACCCCACGAGGATGATGGGGAGGACGAAGTAGGAGAGGAGGCTGATGCCCTCGCGCACGGTGTCCATGGCCGCCTCAGGCCTGCGGAGCGCGATTGGGGTCGGAGGCGCGGAAGCCGGGCAGCCGGCCGAGCAGCTTCGCCGCGGCGATGGCGACGATCAGCCCCAGCACGGTCGTCGTCAGGATCGGGAAGATCAGCGTGTTGATCTGCGTCCCCATGAGCGCGAGCAGGAGCACCGGCGGGACAAGCTGGAGGCTCGCCGTGTTGATCGCGAGCAGCATGACCATGGAATTCGTGGCGGTATCCTCCGAGGGGTTGAGCGTCTGCAGCTCCTCCATCGCCTTGATGCCGAATGGGGTCGCCGCGTTCCCCAGTCCGAACAGCGTGGCGGTGAGGTTGAGCGCTATCATGCCCAGCGCGGGATGGTCAGGGGGGATCTCCGGAAACAGCGGGCGCAGGATCGGCCGCACCAGCTTGACCAGAGCGAACACTATCCCCGAGTCCTCCGCGATCTTGAGGAGACCGAGGAAGAGCGCGAGGACGCCGATCAGGCCGAGGGCGATCTCGGCGCCGGTCTTGGCGAAGTCGAGCGCGGCGCTCGCGATGGCATTGAGCTTGACGAAGCGGACCGGGGCGAAGACCACGCCCGCGCTCGCGGTGGTCACAGGGGGGGTGGGGGCCGAGCCGACCAGTGTGCCCTGGAGCTCCGCGTCGCGAGACTGGGAGACCTTTGCGATGGTTGCCAGCGGCTCCGGAAGCGCCGCGCCCTTCTCGAAACGGATCTGGATCCCTTCCCGGCTCTGGAGCAGGTAGCCGGTGTAATGCTGCGTCGAGCCGCCGGAAACCCCGTAGAATCCCGCATATCGGGCTGAGTCCACCCAGATCTCGATCGGCACGCGACGAGCAGCCGAGTCGTATCCCGTGGGAAAGGAGAGGGATACCGGGAGCGGCTTGCCGTTTCGGTAGCGGTCCGCGCTGATGTCGCGGATATCGTAGCCGAGGGCGAACACGAAGCTGGAGACGATCAGACCCGCCCAGATGTAGTTCAGCATGGCCCGGCCAGGTTGTGGTGGAGGGATGGGGAGGCAGGGAACGAATAGGGCCGGATGATGGGCTCTGGCAAGCCGTGGCCGGTGGTTGCGACCGATTCCGTATCCAGGGATAACGCCCATATACCCTGGAGGACCCATGCCTCGCTGGACCCCGGACCCCACGTTCTATGCCACCCCCACCGACGCGATGCGTGCGCCTCCGGAGCGCCTGGCCTACGTCGCGCTGCTCGGCACCGACGGCGTCACCCCGGACGCTCTCGGCGTGGTGGATACCGACCCCGCCTCGCACGGGTACGGCCGGCTGATCGACCAGGTCGAGCTGCCAGACGTCGGGAACGAGCTCCACCACCTGGGGTGGAATGCCTGCAGCTCGCATCTGTGTCCCTGGGCCCCAGACGCGCACGCCGAGCGCCGCTATCTGATCGTGCCGGGCACCGGCTCGTCGCGCATCCACGTGATCGACACCAAGCCCAACCCGCGACGGCCGGAGCTGGTGAAAGTGATCCAGCCCGAGGAGCTGGCTCGCCGGACCGGCTACGTGGCGCCGCACACGGTGCACTGCGGTCCCGACGGCATCTTCCTCAACGCGCTCGGGTCGACTGGCGGGGACGGCCCAGGGGGACTGTTCACGCTGGATCACCAGTCGTTCGAGGTCCGCGGGCGCTGGGAGCGTGAGCGCGGGCCGCAGCACCTGGCCTACGACTTCGCCTGGCACCTGGGTCAGGACGTGATGGTCAGCAGCGAATGGGGCACGCCGAACATGGTGAAGGACGGCGTGAACCCCGAGCTGCTCCTGGGCGGCAAGTACGGCCACGCGCTGCACGTCTGGGACCTGCGCCGGCGGCGGCACCTCCAGACCATCGAGCTCGGCGCGCAGCACCAGATGGTGCTCGAGCTCCGGCCCGCCCGTGATCCGCGCAAGGCCTACGGGTTCGCCGGCGTGGTGATCTCGCTGGAGGACCTCTCGTCGTCGATCTGGGTCTGGTACCTGGACCCCGCGGACGAGCAGTGGAAGGCGAAGAAGGTGATCACGATCCCCGCGGAGCCGGCCGATCCGGCCGATTTGCCTCCCCTGCTCCAGGGATTCAAGGCGGTGCCGCCGCTGGTGACGGACATCAACCTGTCGCTGGACGACCGCTATCTCTACGTCTCCTGCTGGGGCACAGGCGAGCTTCGCCAATACGACGTCTCCGATCCCTTCAACCCCGTCTTGTCGGGCTCCGCAAAGATCGGCGGCATCGTGGCGCGCACGGCACATCCACGGGACGCCGCGAGACCGCTGAACGGTGGCCCGCAGATGGTGGAAGTGAGCCGCGACGGCCGGAGGGTCTACCTCACCAATGCGCTGTTCACCCCCTGGGATGCCCAGTTCTATCCCGATGGCATCCGAGGGTGGATGGTGAAGCTGGATGTCGCCGAGGGCGGGGGCATCGCGCTGGATCCGCGCTTCCTGGTGGATACGGGCGACCGCCTGCGGCCGCACCAGCTCAAGCTGTCCGGCGGTGACGCTTCCTCGGACTCGTTCTGCTACGCGGCATGACCGGCCTGGATCTCCACTCCGGCACCACCCTGCTGCTCCTGGGCGCCGCGCACGGGCTCAATCCCGGCATGGGATGGCTCTTCGCGGTGGCGCTCGGGCTGCAGGAGCGCCGGCGGGGCGCGCTCTGGAGCGCGCTTCCGCCGCTGGCGGCGGGCCATGCCGGAGCGATCCTTGCTGCGCTCGCCGCGGCCGCGCTGCTGGGCCGGGCGCTCCCGATCACGCTCGTGGAGTGGATCGTGGGCGTGATGCTGATCGCGCTGGGCGGCATGAAGTTCCTGCGCCATCGGCACCCGCGGGGCGGAATGCGGGTGGGCCCAAAAGACCTGGCCCTCTGGTCCCTCGCCATGGCGACGGCGCATGGCGCCGGTCTCATGGTGCTGCCCGTAGTGCTGGCGGCGCAGGGATCGTCGCACGCCGCTCACCTCGACGGAGTAGCGATGGCGGGAGTGATGAGCACCGGTGGCGTGAGCGCGTGGTCGGCCACCGCCCTCCACAGCGCCGGCTATCTCGCGGCGACCATGCTCGCAGCTGTGGTGGTGTACGAGAAACTCGGGGTGGGTGTCCTGCGGCGTGTGTGGGTGAACGTGGACCTGGTCTGGGGCGCCGCGTTGGTCGTAACGGGCGTCCTCACGCTGGCCCTGTAGCGAGATGGGTTGACAGAACGCCGGCGTGGCGGATACTGACGAGAGTGACCGTCGCACTCGCTCTCGTTCTCGGCATCGTCGCCGGCCTCCGCTCTATGACCCCGCCCGCCGTGGTCGCGTGGGCGGCGCACTGGGGCCGGCTTCAGCTCGACGGCACGCCCCTCGCCTTTCTCGACTCCACCGCCGCCCGATACATCCTGGTCGTCGCGATGCTCGCGGAGCTCGTGGCGGACAAACTGCCCTTCACACCGGCACGGACCGGCATCGGGTCGTTTACCGGCCGGATCGTGAGCGGAGCGCTCTCCGGAGCTGCCCTCACGGCGGGCCTGGGTGGCTCGCTCGGCGTGGGTGCGGCAGCTGGCGGGCTCGGCGCAGTGGTCGGCACGCTGGCCGGCTATCGAGCCCGGACCGGCATCGTACGAGCCCTCGGCGTGCACGATTTTCCGGTCGCGCTCGCCGAGGACATCGTCGCGGTCGTCACTGCGCTCCTGGTTGTCACCGCAGGGGCCTGACCGTCAGGGAATGAGGTGGAAGTTGTTCCCCTGGCGCGCTCCGCCGACGAGTGCGACTCGGGGCTTGCCGTTGACGACGACGCACTGTCACCCTGAACGCAGTGAAGGGGGCCATACCGAGTAT
>DATLHD010000231.1:0-7615 GCA_035540075.1 Gemmatimonadales bacterium | reverse complement strand
TAGTGCCCGTCGTCGATCGGCGGATTGGGCCGCCAGGTACTGCTGTTGCGGAACAGCGACCACGGGTCGGTGGCGCGCACCGAGCGCTCCTCGTCCCGCCGGCGCGATACCTCCAGGCGGAGCGACCGGGTGGCCTGCGCCCAGAGGGTCCCGCCATAGCCGCGGCGATCGAAGTAGTCGCGGTAGTCCCGCTGCAGGAGAAACGAGGCCCAGCCGATCTCGCTCAGCGACAGCGGATGATCCTCGATGGGGCCGAGCTGGCTGTACACCTGTCCCGAGATCCCGAAGCGGTCGTAGCGGAACTCGCCCTTGGCCTCGTAGCCGAAGTCGGCCAGCCGCGTGTCACCGCCGGCCGTGCGCAGGATTCCGCGCAGGTCGAGCTTGAGCGACGAGCGCTGGCCGGTCCGGAGGTCGAACGTGGGACCAAAGACGATCGGAAGGCCCTCGATCCGGTTGTAGGTGCCTCCGGTGGTGAGCAGCAGCGTGGTCCTGACCTTGCCGGTCTGGAAGCTGGTGCGGGCCGCCGCCAGGTCGCCGATGCGCCGCCGTCGCTCCCGGATCGCCAGCAGTCCGTCCTCGTTCTTCATCACCGGCGCGGCGTCCCAGTACACCCGCTCGCGTCCCGAGTGGTGCGTCACCGGGGCACGAATGAGCCGGCCGCCGATCACGAGGATGTCGCCGCGAACCTCGGCGCCCGGCAGCAGGTGCAGGGTACCGTTGGCGACGGCGATCGGCCCGTCCACCCGGCCGCCGATCCGGAGAGTGCCGCGATAGACCGCGAGACGGCCCACGAAGCGACTGCCCTCGGGCAGGGTGATGTCCCCTTCCACCCGCGTGGTGGTCGAGTCGTTGTAGAACGCGATGAGCTCTTCCACCACCTCCGGAGGCGGGCCTCCCAGCTCGAGCGTGTCCGAGGGCGGCGCGTCGGGGTCGATCACGATGACGCTGTCCTGGGCCCGCGCCACAGCGGGAAGCGCCAGTATGAGGAGCAGGGCGGCGAGGCCTGCCCTGAGGGCGCCGAATGGGCGTGTCACTCGGTCCCTTCGGCGGCCTTCTCGATCCCGAGGCGGCGCATGCGGCGGTAGAGATTGGCGCGATCGGTCTGGAGCACCCTGGCGGCCTCGGCCACGTTGCCCTCCGCCTGGGTCAGCGCGGCGCTGATAAGGCCGCGCTCGAACTCGTCCAGCGCCTCGGAGAGGGGCAGCCCCGTCAGAGTGCCGTGGGCCGGGGCCGCGGAACCGCCGCGCAGCACACCGCGGACGGCGCCGGCATCCACCGTGGGCCCACAGAGAATGCTGAGCCGCTCGACCAGGTTGGCGAGCTCGCGCACGTTGCCGGGCCACGCATACTCGCGCATGGCATCGAGCGCCGCCGGGGTGAAGGTCGCGGCCTGTCTCGGCCGTACCCGCTCGGCCAGGTGGGTCACGAGGGCGGGGAGATCCTCCGGCCGCTCCCGCAGCGGCGGCATGTTGATCGGGAAGACGTTCAGCCGGAAGAACAGGTCTTCCCGGAAGCCGCCGTCGGCGACCTCGTCCTCCAGCCGGCGGTTGGTGGCCGAAACGATGCGCACATCGGTGTGGAGCGAAGTCTCCGCCCCGATGCGCTGCAGCTCGCCCGTCTCCAGGGTGCGGAGTAGCTTGGCCTGAGCCTCGGGGCTCAGGTCGCCGATCTCATCGAGGAAGAGGGTCCCCTCGTTCGCCAGCTCGAAGCGACCCAGCCGCCGCTCGGTGGCGCCGGTGAAGGCGCCGCGCTCGTGCCCGAACATCTCGGACTCGACCAGGTCGCGTGGGATGGCCGCGCAGTTCACGGTGACGAACGCGCGATTGACCCGGCGGCTGGCGGCGTGGACCGCCGCGGCGACCAGCTCCTTGCCGGTACCGGACTCGCCCGTGATCAGCACCCGCGCCTCGGTCGGTCCAACCCGGGCGATCAGCGTCCGTACCTGCTGCATGGGCGGGCTGTCGCCCACGAGATTGGCGCGCCTGGCCAGCTCGGCCTGGAGCGCCCGGTTCTGCGCCCGGGTGCGGTCGAGCTCCAGCGCGGCACGCACCGTCGCCAGCACCGCTTCGGGGGTGAGGGGCTTCTCCAGGAACTGAAAGGCGCCCAGCTTCACCGCCCGCACGGCGTCGGTCAGCTGGGCTTTCCCGCTCATCATGATGACCGGCGTCAGTCGGCCCCGCTCGCGCAGGCGGGAGAGCGTCTCCAGGCCGTCGGGTCCGGGCGGCATGAGGAGGTCGAGGAGAATGACGTCCGGATCGGCCTGGTCCACCACCAGCAGGGCCGCGTTGCCGTTGCCCGCTTCCGCCACGCTGAAGCCTTCCTCCCGCAGGAGCGCGCCCAGCATCCGGCGGATGTTGGCCTCGTCGTCCACCAGGAGAATCTGACCCGAGACCGCTGTCACAGGCCGCTGAGCCTCACCACGAAGGTCGCGCCGCCGTCGACGGTCGGCTCCACCGCGATGGTGCCTTCGTGGAGCTCGATCGTCTGCTTCGCCAACGCGAGGCCGAGCCCGGTGCCGCCCTGCTTGCCGGTGAAGTAGGGATCGAAGATCCGGCCCTGGAGCTCGGGCGGGATGCCGGGGCCGTGATCGCGGATCGTCACCCGTGCACCGCCGGCGACGGCCGCCACGGCGATCTCCAGCTCTCCCTCACCGCCGGAGGCCTCGACCGCGTTTCGGATGATGTTGGCGAAGGCGCGACGGAGCGGATCGTAGTGGCCTTGGAGCGCCGGCGTGGCCGGATCCAGGGTGAGCTTCGCGGTCATGGTCGGCGGCACCGAGCTGCGAGCCAGCTCCTCGAGCAGCTCGCAGAGGTCCACCGCCGCCGCCGGTCCCTCCGGCAGCCGACCGAACTCGGTGAACTCCCGCGCCAGATGCTCCAGCCGCTCGCTTTCGGCGGTGAGCACCTCGATCGCGTCGCGAGTCGAGGGCGACGGTGAGCGCGACAACTGAGCCACGGCCAGACGGATCGGTGTGAGCGGGTTCTTCATCTCGTGCGCGACGCGGCGTGCCGTCTCCCGGAAGGCCCGAAGGCGCTCCGCCTCGATCGCCTCCGCCCGGCCTCGGTCGAGCGCGGTCGCCATTTCCCGGAGCGCCGTGCGGAGCGCCGCGAACTCCGGGGCTCCGCGACGCGGCCGGTCGGGCGGGAGCGGCTCCATCCGGCGGATGTGTCCGGTCCATCCGATGAGCTCCTCGATGGGACGGCTCAGTTGCCGCGACAGGTGGCCGCCGAGCCGCACCGACGCGTACAGCGCCGCCGCGCCAAGCAGGAACACCGCGATGCCGAGGCCGGCATAGTAGTAGCGATTGTAGGTCTCCACCCGCTGGAACCGCCCGATGGCGCTGTTGAGCGTGGCCGCGTGCGCCGCGAGGGCGTCGCGCTCCCCTGGCGACAGGTCCGTCGTGTCGAGCGCGCGGAGGAGCGCACGGCCGGTCGCCCCCACTTCCTCCAGCGCTTCCCGTGGTCCCGCGCCCGGGGTCGCCGTCCGGATCGTAAGGCCCCAGCCAACGATCGCCGCGGCGGTAGGGATCGCGCCGAGACAGATCAGGATGAGGAGTATGCGCTGGTGGAAGGAGAGCCGCATCGGCTCTGAAGATAAGCCGCGATTCGGGAGAGGGCCCAGCCGGCCGCGACTCCGCCGCCGGCACCGACCCATTCGGACCAGTGCGCCGGATCGAAGCCCGCCAGGGCCGGAACCAGCCCCAGCCCGGCGATAACGACGGCACCGAGGGCACCGATAGCGCCCGCCGGCCGCGCGGCAAGCCCTGCCCAATACCCAGCGGGAAGCAACAGCGCCCCCAGCCAGATCGCGGCTGCGATGCGGAGCGGCGCTCCCGGAGCCATCGGGATCGGAAACAGGAGCGTCCAGCCGTACGCGGGGCTCAGCGTCAGCTCGACCACGCGGCGCCCTCCATCATGCGCCGCCGAGAGCCGCAAGTGGTGGTCATCCGTTTCCGCGGTCAGCGCCACCGGCCCATCGGGGCGCGAGGGGAAGGCGCCGGGCAGCCGCACCACCGGGGCGAACAGTTTGAGTGCCGGTGCCGTCGTCGGTGCCTGAAACACCGCGGTGCGGCCCTGCTGGGCCAGGAGCAGGAGCGTGGTGCCGGAGGTGCGTACCAGGTGGATCACCTCCCGCCCGCGCGACGGATCCCCGGCCTCGGCGACCGTCTCCAGCAGGACCTCTCCTCGGCGGATCTCACGCCGAGTCTCGCCACGGGGAACCTCCTGGTCACAGGAGAGGGCGACTCCGTTGAGCGTCATCGCCCGGGCGGTGCCCGAGAAGCGCTCGGAAGTCGGATAAGATGGGGTGCAGAAGTTCCGGAGCCGGCCGGCAGGTGCCCAGGGGTGCATGGAGATCGCGGTCAACGACAGGATGGCGAGCCACCCTGCGGCGGCGCCGAGGGAGAGTCGCCACGCCGGCAGCGGCCCCGGCGCGAGCAGCAGGTCGAGCCGCCGGACGAGCGCCGCTCCCACCGCACCGCTCGCGGTGTTGGTGAGGAGGTCGCTGAGCGAGGCATCACGACCGGTATGGGCGGCGTATTGCAGCGTCTCCACTCCGAGCGAGAGCAGCGCGCAAAGGGCGACCACGTGCGCCCACGGCCGGCCCAGCAGCGCCAGTCCCACGCCCAGAGGGATGAAGAGAAGGAGATTGAGGACGACATCCGCGCCGCCCGACTCGCCGCATACTAGGCAGAGCAGCGGCGTCTCATCGGCGACGCGGGCCTGGCCCGGATTGGGAATCAGGGTGAGGACCAAAATCGCGAGCAGTCCGACGCTCGCGACCACTGCCCCGAGCCTGCGCACGCGTGGCATCGGTGTTCAGTGCGCCAGGCGCGCCCGTACGATCAGCTTGTAGCCCGGCTGGAGCCAGAGGAGGGTGTCCAGCTTCGCCATACCCCACAGGAAGGGATAGAGGGCCGAAAGCATCAGGAACTGCTTCCGGCGCTTCTTGATGTCGGCGCCGGTGACGACCGTGCCCTTGGAGCTGCCGCGCGCGTCGCCCGAGCCCCGCTGCATCGCGAGGTAGAGTCCGTTGAGTCCGGTGTCCACCAGCTCGGAAAACGCCTTGGAATAGGTCACCGCCCGCTCGATCTCGAAGCGAGGCCCGAGCACCTGCCGGATGCCCTCGAGGCTGTAGCCGGGCCGCAGGTGACCGTGCCACTCGTCGGTGAGTCCGATCGCGTGGCGGAATCGGTTCACCAGCGATCGCGGCTTGAGGTGGGGAACGTTGATGATCACCCGCCCACCGGGCTTGAGGATCCGCGCAAGCTCCCGGGCGAAGGCGCCGTCGTCGGAGATGTGTTCCAGGTAGTCCACCACGACGACTTGATCGAATGTGCGATCGGGGAAAGGGGAGCGGGCGCCGTCGAGCCGGTGCACGTCGTCGCCGACGAGCTCGCGGATCGAGTCGACGGTGTGCTCGTCCAGGTCGGCGCTGGCCCAGCGGCCGCCGCGACGGCGGAGCAGGAGGCTGATCACCCCGTTGTCCGCGCCGATGTCGAGGCAGCGGCGACCGGCCGGATCATCCATCAAGCTGGTGATCCGCCGGTACTTCTCCTGCTTGAGAACCGACTTCCGGAACAGCGAGAGCGCCCAGTCGGCGCTCACGACGTCACCGCCTGCGCGGTCGCGGGGAGACGGAGGTGGCGAGCGCTCAGTACCATTCCCACCAGCGCCCGCATCACCCACCCGAGTCCGACGCCATAGATGACGCCCGGCAGGCCCCACCGCGCGCCCGCAACCGCGCCCAGCATCGCCACGCCTACCGACACCCATCCCAGCACGCTCACCAGGTGAAGCTCGCGCGGCTCGGCGAGGGCCGAGACGGCGGACTGGGCGAGGCCGTTCAGCACCTTGGCGAAGCCGGTCACGACCGCCGCCAGGACCAACGCCCCCGGGAGATGGTACTTCCCGCCCAGGAACCAGTCCTCGATGCGCGGGGTAGCCACCCAGATCACCAGGGAGCCCATGGCCGCCACGGCGACGACGAGACGGAACTCCTTGAAGAGCAGCCGCCGTCGCTCGATCACCCCGGGAGCCGCACGAAGCCGCGGGAGCAGGGAGTATCCCACGCCCATCTGGAGCACCCGGAAGAGCGAGCCGGCGATCGCGGCGAGCACGCCGTACGTCGCGAGCTCCTCCAGGGGGAGCAGGTGCGGCAGCATCAGGCGCTCGATCTGAATGAGGAGCAGCCCCGCAGCTGAGAGCCCCGCGATGGATAGGGCCTCGCTCCAGGGGAAGTCCACCGAGTGGTGGGGCTTGGCGTGCCGCTCCCGGAACAGCAGCGACCAGCCCACCGACGCGGCGATGAGGAAGCCGGCGGTCCAGACCGCCAGGGGCATCTCGGCGCGGTGTGAGCCCGCGACGAGGACCCAGCCGGCGACGAGCAGCAGGGTGAGATTAGGACTCTGGTTCAGGGTCAGGGAAACCCCGAATCGCTGCTCGCTCTGGAACTGGGCACCGGCCACCTGCACCGCGCTGCCCGCGACAACGCACAACAGGATCATCAGGGAAACCGGAGCCGAGGTCTCGTATCCGGCAAGGCCGATGGCCGCGAACGCGAGCGCCACCGGGATCGAGGCCTGCATGAGGCGGCGCAGCAGCCGCGGCCCTGCCTCCAGACGACGGCGGTTCACCATACCGTCCACGCCGGCTGCGGCCATGGGGTAGCCGACGTTCACCAGCGCGACGACCAGGGTCAGGACGGCGTATTCCTCGGTGGGCAGCGCACGGGCGAGCACCAGGTTCGCGACCGCGAAGCCCACGCCGGAGATCCCCAGCACCGCGGCGCTGCGGAGCGTGGCCGAGCGCCACAGCGTCCTCACGCCTGCAGCCGCCGGACGCGCGATTCCATCGTGGTGTAAAAGGCCTCCAGCTTGCGACGCGCGGCCTGGGGCGTGTGCTCGCGCTGCACGTAAGCCTTCGCGGTGCTGGCCAGCCTGGCTCGCAGCTCGGGGTCGGCCATCAGCTCCGCGAGTCCGTGCCCCAGCGCGTGCGGCTCCGGCTCCACCAGGTACGCCATGCCGTCGTCGAGCACCTGAGTATGGGTGCGAAGCCTGGTGGCGAGGACCGCGGACCCGGAGTCGAGATAGGAGTAGATCTTCATCGGGGTGTTGAGGCCCTTGAGCCGGGGCGAGACGAGGACGTCCGCCTGCCGCAGCAGGTCGGGCAGCATGTCGATGGGTTGAGGACCGGCGAAGACGACCGAGCCGTCGATCCCGAGCCGCTCCGCCCGGTCGCGATAGTGCGCGATCTCCGCGTCCCGTCCTCCCACGATCACCAGCTTCGCCTGCGGCACCCGGCTGAGCGTGTGGCGGAAGCCCTCGAGCAGGAGATCGATCCCCTGATAGGACTCGAGGTTGCCGACGTACATCGCCATGGGGCCGTCGCTCGGAGGAAGCCCGCGGCCGTTTCCGCCCGCAGGCTTGGGTCCGGTCAGCAGGGTTGTGTCCTCTACCCGGCCGACCAGCTGCCCAGGTGCGTGCGCCAGCGCGACGTCCTCAAGCGCGGCGCACACGGCTAGCACCCCGCTGCTGCGGCGGATCGCCACCGCCTCCATCCGCCGCAGGGCGGAGAAGGCGAACCGCAGCGGGGGATACGCGTCCACCAGCTGCTCC
>DATLHD010000230.1:0-2201 GCA_035540075.1 Gemmatimonadales bacterium | reverse complement strand
GGCGTCGTCATCATCGCCGCCTCGCTGCTGTCGGGCGCGGTCGAGCGGTCGGGCGTGCCCCAGGTCGCGATCTTCCTCCTCCTCGGCGCCATGCTGGGCCCCGCCGGTCTGGGCGTGGTGGAGTTCTCGCTCGAGTCGGAGCCGCTCGAGGTCCTCGCTACGCTGGCCCTGTTGCTGGTGCTGTTCAGCGACGCCATCTCCGTCGACCTCGGCGAAGTGCGGGCGCAGCGGCGGCTCGCGGTGCTCATACTGGGACCGGGCACGATCCTGCCAGCCGCGCTCACCGCCCTCGCCGCTTGGTTCCTGCTCGGCCTGCCGCCCGCCGGCGCCGCGATTCTCGGCGCCGCGCTGGCCTCGACCGACCCAGTCCTCCTGCGGACCCTGGTCCGGAGTCCGGCGCTCCCGCCCCCCGCACGCCTGGCCCTCCGACTCGAGAGCGGCAGCAACGACGTGATCCTCCTCCCCGTCGTGGTGCTCGCCAGTCTGGCCCTGGGCGCGGGAGGCGCGTCAGGCTCCGAGGTCTCGCGCCGCGCGATGGGCCTCTTCATCCTGGGACCGGCGCTGGGCGTGGGGGTCGGTTACGTCGCCATCGCCCTCCTCGACCGGGTGCGATCGAAGGTCGGGGTGCGCCGGGACTACGAGTCGCTCTACGCGCTGGGTGTGGCATTCACCGCGTTCGCGGCCGCGGAGTCGGTGGGCGGCAGCGGGTTCCTCGCGGCGTTCGCCGGGGGGCTGATGGTGGCCGCGATGGACGTGGAGCTGTGCGATTGCTTCCTGGATTACGGCGAAGCCTCGGCCGAGATGTTCCTGCTGCTCACGTTCGTGGCGTTCGGTGCCTCGGTGATCTGGACCGGCTTCCAGGTGGCGGACGGATTGACGCTGGCCTTCGCGGTGCTCGCGCTGGGGCTGCGCACGGCGGTCCTGATCCCGGTGCTGCGGCTGGGCGGGGTCGAGCCGCGGAGCCGGCGGCTTATCGCGTGGCTCGGGCCGCGCGGTCTGAGCACGCTGCTCCTGGCCTTGCTGCCGGTGTTCGCCGGGGTCGAGGGCTCCGTGCGCCTGTTCCAGATCACCTGCCTCGTGGTCCTGCTGTCGGTGGTGGTGCACGGCGCCGGCATCGCGATTTTTCTCCGCCGCGCGCGATCGGAGCTGGCCCCGGCGCCCGCGCCCCGGCCGGAGAAGCCGGAGGAGATCTCGTTCGGGCCCGCCCCGGGCGAAGCGCCGCAGCTTTCGGAGAAGATCACCATCGAGGAGCTTCGCGACCTGCAGGCGCGCGGGGAACCGGTGACCCTGCTGGACGTGCGGACCGAGCGGAGCTATCGCGACTCCGCCGCGATCGCCCGCGACGCGATCCGAATGCCGCCCGACGACGCGGTGCGCCTCGCGCGGGAGCGGAGGCTCGATCCCGACGCGACACTGGTCCTCTACTGTACCTGAAAGGACGAAGCCACAAGCGCCCGGGTGGCGCGAGAGCTCCGTCAGGCAGGATGGAAGAAGGCCAGGGCCTTGCTGGGAGGCTGGACGGCCTGGAACGAGGCCGGCCTCCCGGTGACCAAGAAGTAACCCCTTCCTTTCGGCACGGCCGTTGCCCCTCGCCTCCCGGCCGGCCGAATCCGGGCCGACCTCGAGCCCGCGCACCCGCCTGCACCGGTCGTGCAAGTGGGCCTGCGACGGCAGCTTCGGACCCAATCCCTGCACCCGACGTACGGAGGCGATACCCCATGCGTGTCCCGCATTACGCAATGCGACCCCTCGCGGTCGTGGCCCTGATCGGCCTCATGACCGGCTGCGGTGGGAACGACTCCACCGCTCCCGACGCGCCGTTCGATCCGGCGGGGACCTCGTCCGACATCGACGCCATCGAGGCCTCGTACGAGAGCGATGCGATGTACGGCTTCCAGAGCGCCATGCCGGCGATCAGCACCACGCTGGGCGAGTCGGCGGCGGCGGTCGCCCTTCGCGCCGCGCCGAGCAAGATCATGGCGACCGGCAAGTCGGGCGCACGGGAGTATGCCAGCACTATTGCCCGCCTCTACACCGTGCCGACCGCCGGCATGCGGCCGGTCGGGAGCCGGGCTGCGATTCTCGAGGAACACCTCGGCAAGACCTTCGTCCGCAACGCCTCGACCCTGGAGTACGAGGTCTCTGACCGGACCGGCGCGCCCTCGAACGGGGTGCGGTTCATCGTGTACACGGTGAATCCG
>DATLHD010000229.1:0-5151 GCA_035540075.1 Gemmatimonadales bacterium | reverse complement strand
GATCCGCTGCCCGGTCACGAGGAAGTACCCGACGCATCCCAGCGCATACAGGTCCGCGCGGCTGTCCACCGGCTCACCCGAGGCCATCTCCGGCGCCATGTAGGCGGGTGTTCCGGAGATCGCCTCTGGTGCGGTCAGCTGGACGTCCCGCTCGGGAAGGCCGTCCTGTTGCCGCTTTACCAACCCGAAGTCCAGCACCTTCACAAAGTCGTAATCGAGCCCAAGCCGCCCGATGTGGAGGTTGGCGGGCTTGATGTCGCGGTGCACTAGTCCAGCTGCGTGCGCCTCCGCCAGGGAGTGGCACGCCTGGCGAAGGATGTACGCCACCCTTGCGGCCGGTTGTGCCCCGTAGCGTCTGACCAGGGATTCGAGGTCGCAGCCATCCAACAGCTCCATGACGTAGTACGGCCTTCGCTCGCGGGTGAGCCCGAAGTCGTAGAGCTGGATCGTGTGGGGTGATCGCAGGGCGGCGGCGGCCTGTGCCTCGCGCCGGAAGCGCTCTTCCGCCACGCTCGATGCTTCCTCCAGGCGCTGCGCCGTGATGAGCTTGATCGCTGCCGGGCGGGCGAACAGCCGATGCTCCGCCCTCCAGACTTCGCCCATGCCGCCCCGCCCGATCTGCTCCACCAGCCGATAGCTGCCGAGCTGCCGCGCCCGAGTGAGCTTCCGCCCGAGGTGGGCGAGGATCTTGGATGGGATTACGGCCAGCACGGCGCAGACATAGTTCGGGAGATAGGTCCACGCGACCAGGGTCAGCGACGGCACCTCGATCCCGCGCGCGCGCCCGATGAGGATGCCGACCGGGTCCATGGACGCGGCCAGGAACGAGCCGACCAGCACCATCCGGGTGGATCCGGGGACGAGCAGCGGGAACAGCAGGATCACTACGCAGATCCAGGAGAGCCGGCCCGCAAGGGCGACGGGGTGCCACTGGTTGACGACGCCGATGCCGAACGCCACCGCCACCTCGTAGGCGATGGCAATGGTAGCCAGCCGCTCCAGATCCTTTGCAGCCCTGGGAGCGATGTAGTACACCGCAGCCGACAGGGCGATGGACCCGAGGCCGACTAGATCCGACACTGGGGTCCAGGGCACGATCTGCTCGGGCCGCAACTCCAAGTAAGGGAAGATCAGGTGGTTCACGGCGATGCCGATGCCCCAGAGGCCGGCCATGACCAGCGCGACGATGCGCAGCCTGCCCGCGGCCTCCTCGGCGAAATCGTCCGGCAGCGCTTCGGCACCTCGCGCACCGGTGGCCGGCGACGTGATCGGGTGGAGGTCAAAGGGCCCGCTTGGGCTCATGTGAGCATCCTGCGGTGGGGATCGTCCAATCTCACGCGCGGGACGGGCTTTGCCAATGCCGCCCGCACCTTGACTGCCCGGGCGAGGGGTCCATCTTTCGGGCACCGAACATCGCCAATCGCCGGAGGAGGTAGGACTTGACGGATGGCGGCCGCCGGCCCCTGGCGCGGATCATCGATGATCCTGTCGTCCGGGTAGCCGCCTACTACGTGCTGCTCGCGGCCGGGACGGCGGTGGTATGGCAGGTATTCCCCGCGGTCGCCGCGGTGTTCTCCGCCGAGCGCCTCGCCGAGGTCAGTGCCACCGGTTCCCACCGCGATCCCCTGCTGGACGCCCTCGGGGGCGCTCCACCGGTCATGACCCCCGTCGCCCTCGCCCTCACCACCGCCCTGTGCATGATCGGGTCGTTCCTGCTCATGCTGCCGGTCACCTGGGTCTACGTCCTCACCCGGCAGAAGAAGGGGTTTCGCCAGTCGGTGGTGCAGACCCTCATCATCCTGCCGATCGTGGTCGCCGGGGTCGTGCTGCTGGTGAAGAACAGCATCGCGCTCGCATTCAGCCTCGGCGGCATCGTGGCGGCGGTGAGCTTCCGCAATACCCTCCGCGACACCAAGGACGCGGTCTACATCTTCCTGGCCATTGCGGTGGGCCTGGCGTCGGGGGTACAGGTGATCTCCGCCGCGGCGGTGATGTCGATCATCTTCAACCTCGTCATCCTCATCTTCTGGTACACCGACTTCGGCCGCGCGCCGTCGGCTCTCGAGGGCCCGCGGGCCGCCCGACGGCTGGAGCGCTCCCTGGCGCTGGCCAATCGCACCAACGCGTTCGTCGCCCAGCTCGACCGTGAGATCCTCAAGTCCATGGCGCCCGAGCAGCTGCAGGCGCTGGCGCAGCGCGCTCGGCGGCGGGCGGATGCCGGCCCCGCGGGCGTGAGCAAGCCACCGAAGCAGCCCAAGCCGCTTGATACCGTGCTGCGGGTCCAGACCTCAGATCCCGAAGGCGCGCGGCCCCACATCGAGACCATCCTCGCCACGCAGGTCAAGGCTTGGCAGTTCTCCCGCTCGGAGCGCGATACCGCCGGCACCGCGGTGCTGGAGTACCGCGTCCGCCTGCGCAAGAGCGTGCCCGGGCCCGCACTCGCGGGCGAGCTTCGTGCGCGGCTCGGTCCCCGGGCCACGGGCGTCGAGACGAGGTAATCACCGGCCCGCGTGACCGATCTCCTCGACCACATCCAGCAGACCCTCGGCGACCGCTACATCATCGAGCGGGAGCTGGGCCGTGGCGGCATGGCATACGTGTACCTGGCGCGGGACCGCCGCTACGAGCGCCAGGTGGCCATCAAGGTGCTGGATCCCGACATCGCGACGGCCGTGGGCGCCGAGCGATTCCTGCGCGAGATCCGCATCACGGCCCAGCTGCAGCACCCGCATATCGTGCCGCTGCTCGAGTCGGGCGAGGGCGGGGGCCTCCTGTACGCGGTGATGCCGTTCGTGGAAGGCGAGTCCCTGCGCGACCGTCTGATGGGACAGGGGAGGATCCCTACGACCGAGGCGGTGACGATCGCCTGGGAAGTGGCGGACGCGCTGGACTACGCCCACCGGCGCGGGGTGGTGCACCGCGACATCAAGCCCGAGAACATCCTCGTCTCCAACGGCCACGCGGTGGTCGCCGACTTCGGCATCGCCCGGGCCGTCGGCCTGGCCGGCGGTGCCACGCTCACCGGTGTCGGCTTCCCCATCGGCACCGCGGCCTACATGAGCCCGGAGCAGGCGACCGCGGCGTCGCTGGTGGACGGCCGCAGCGATATCTACAGCCTGGGATGTGTGGTCTACGAGATGATCGCCGGGCGGATGGCGTTCGCGGGGCCCAGCCTCAAGAGTGTGTTGACCCAGCATCTCACGGTGGATCCGCCGCTGGTCCACATCTCCAGACCGGACGTGCCGGCGACCGTCATCGCGGTGGTCCGCCGATGTCTGATGAAGCAGCCGGAGGACCGCTATCAGACCGCCGGCGAGCTGGCCCAGGATCTGCGCGGCGCGCTCACCGAGCTTCCGCGGCTCTCCACCCCGGTGCCCCGACTGCCCTCGCCGACCCCGGACCAGGGCGCCGGGGACGGCCTCCTCACCGCCGTCGGTCGCTGGATCGTCCCCGCCGCTCTCCTCGCCATCGTGCTCCTCGCCCTCATGTTCACCTATCGCCGCCACGGCACCACGACGCCGGCGGACGTCGACGGGCCGTACACCGCGTCCGTGGCCATCCTGCCCTTCGACAACCTGGGCGGGACGCAGGCCGACGACTATTTCGGGGAGGGCATCACCGACGAGATCATCAACCAGCTCGCCCAGGTGGAGAGCCTCAAGGTGATCTCGCGCACCTCGGTGCTCGCGCTCAAGAACAGTACGCTCACGCTTCCGCAGATCGCCGATACCCTCGGCGTGCGACATATCGTGGAGGGCTCGGTCCGGCGCCAGGGCAACCGGGTACGGGTGACCGCCGAATTGATCGAGGCGGCGAGCGACGCGCACCTCTGGTCCGGCACCTTCGAGGGCAACCTCGCGGACAGCTTCCGGGTCCAGGAGGAGATCGCGCGCAAAGTGAGCGGCGAGCTCCTCTCCAACATCCGCGGCATGCGGCCCATGGCTCCGGGCGCCATGCCAACCAAGAGCGCCGCGTTCGACGCGCTGCTGCTCGGGCGGCACCTCCTGGAGCGTCGCTCGCCCCAGACGCTCGACAGCGCCACCGTAGCGTTCCGTCAGGCGATTCAAACCGACTCGGGCTATGCGCCCGCCTACGCCGGTCTCTCGTCCGCCTACGTCCTGCACGTGATCTACGGTTTCCCCGACGGCGTGAACCCGTACGTGGCGGTCGCACGGGGACTGGCGCTGGCCGACCACGCGGTCGAGCTGGACCCGACGCTGGCGGAGGCGTATCTGGCCCGCGCCGACGCGCTCCTCATCAGCCTGGCCCCCCACGACCAGGTACTCCGCAGCCTGCGTGAGGCGCGCCAGCTCGCGCCCGGCAACGTCTCCGTCTACCTCTCGGTGGCCCACGCCCTGGAGCACATGGGCCGCTGGGAGGCGGCCCTGCAGCAGGCGCAGCGGGGGCTGGCTCTGGATCCGCTGTCCACCGGCGTTCGTCACTCGGCCATCGCCATCGCGCTCGGCGCGCGGCGGTACGATCTGGCGGTCGAGGAGGCGCGCCGCGCGCGCGCCTTCGACGCCAACGACCGCGTCGCGGAGATGCTGCTCGGCAATGCCCTCCTGCTGAAGGGCGAGGCGGAGGAATGCGCGAAGCTCGGCCTGGAGCCGTGGCTCGCGACCAAGGCGATCTGCCTGCACGAGAGCGGCCGGGAAGCCGAAGGCAAGGTGCTGGCGGACTCGCTGGAGCGCCTGCTCACGCGCGGGGACTACGCCATCGTGCCGCAGTTCGTGGCGCTGGCCGCCTACCGGGCCTGGCTGGGGGATGCCCGGGGAGCGGTCGCCTGGCTGGAGCGCTCGGCCCAGGTCTCGCCCATGCTGCATTACTGGTACCTCGAGTCGGGCCTCTTCGACCGGGTGAGAAGCGACACTGTGTTCTCCGCCGGCGTGGCGCGGGTCGAGAGCGGGATCCGGACCCGGGTCGCCGACGCGCAGCGCGAGATGGGAGACCGGCTCGAGTGAGCGGGCCATCTCGCTCCGAGGTAAAGTGGGACATCGCCAGCCCCGAGCTTCTCAAGGAGCTCATCGACGCCCCACCTCCCGGGGGCCTCCGGGTGAAGCGCACTTCGCACGGATTCCACCGCGACATCTACTACGACACCGCCGACGGCTCGCTGGCGCGCCGCGACGTGACCTGCCGCTTCCGCCTGGG
>DATLHD010000228.1:0-5192 GCA_035540075.1 Gemmatimonadales bacterium | reverse complement strand
CAAGTCGGCGAGGTGTGTGGCCAGGCCAAATGGACGGCCACTCACGATCTCCAGCAGGCGGGCCGCGGCGAAGATCGCGTCGTCGAAGCCCAGGTAGTCGCCGCCGAAGAACATGTGGCCGCTCATCTCCCCCGCGAGTGGGGCGTTGAGCTCCTTCATCTTCGCCTTGATCAGCGAATGGCCGGTCTTCCACATCACGGGCTCCGCGCCCGCCTCCCGGAGCGCCGTGGGCAGTACCTCCGAGCACTTCACGTCGAAGATGATGGGCGTCCCCGGGCCGAAGCGGCGCACGGCGTCGCGTCCCAGGATCACGAGCAGCTGATCACCCCAAACGATCTGGCCGGTCTCGTCCACCGCGCCGATGCGGTCGGCATCCCCGTCGAACGCGATCCCGAGCTCGGCCCCGGTGCGCCGCACCGCCTCCTGCAGATCCTCCAGGTTCTCGGGCACCGTGGGATCGGGATGGTGGTTGGGGAAGGTGCCGTCCGACTCGCAGAAGAGCGGCGTGACCTCCGCACCCAGCGCCTGGAGCGTGGAGACGGCGATCACGCTGCCGACGCCGTTGCCGCAGTCGGCCACGACCTTCACCGGCCTCGCCAGCTGGTGACGGGTGACGATGGCCTCACGGTAGCGTCGGAGCACCGAGTTGTCGGTGCCCTCGCTTCCCTTCCCGCTCCGCCAGCGCTCCGCGACGATGATCTCCCAGAGAGCGAGAATGTCGTCTCCGTGGAACGCGTCCCCCCCGAGCACCATCTTGAACCCGTTGAACTCCGGCGGGTTGTGGGACCCCGTGACCTGCACGCCGCCGTCGGTCTTCAACGCCGAGACGGCGAAGTACAGCGCCGGTGTCGGCAGCGTGCCCACGTCCAGCGCGGTGCCGCCGGCGTCGGCGATCCCGAGACGCACGCCCTGCGAGAGTGCGGGGCCGGAGGGTCGGTTGTCGCGCCCGACGGCGAGCACGGGCGCGCGGCCCACACGCTCCCAGGCGACGCTGGCGAAGGCGCGGCCCAGGGCCCGGGCGAAGTCGGGGGTGAGCTCGGTGTCCACCAGCCCGCGCACGTCGTACTGGCGGAAGATCGACTTGGGGACGTTCATCGCCCCGCCACCGGCAAGGCGGTCTGCGTCAGGGTGCGGGCGCTGGAGATCGCCGTGTCCAGCAGCCCGTTGGGCCACAGTCCGAAGAGAATCACCGCCACGATCGACACGGTGATCAACCCCACCGCCGTGGGGCTGAGCCTGACGCCCGCGTGACGCTCGGCCGCCGGGGCCGGGCGCATATACATGGCCATAATGACCGGGAGATAGTAGCCGGCGGACAGGACGCTGGTGAGCACCAGGAGGACCGGCAGGATCATCTGGGCCTCGGCCACGGTGGCGGTAAGGATGTACCACTTGCCGATGAAGCCGATCGTACCCGGAAAGCCGAGCAGCGACAGCATGCAAACGCTCAGCCCCAGCGAGATCCAGGGCCGGGACGGCGCCAGGCCCGCGATGTCGTCGTAGGTGACGTCGCGCTCGCCGCCGCGGCCGAGCGCGGTGAGAAAGCCGAAGCTCGCGAGCGTGGTCAGACCGTACGCGAGGAGGTAGAACAGGACCGCGCCCGCGCCCTCCTGGGTGCCGGTCCAGACCGCCACCAGCATGTATCCCGCGTGGGCGATCGAGCTGTACGCCAGCATGCGCTTGAGCGAGCGTTGCGCCAGGGCGATGAGGTTTCCCGCCACCATCGAGGCGATCGCCAGCCCAGCCACCACCGGCTGCCAGAGGGCGATCGCCGAAGGGAAGGCCTCCATCAGGACCCGCACCAGCGCGGCGAAGGCGGCGGCCTTGACCCCGGTGGCCATGAACCCCGTCACCGGGGTAGGCGACCCGTCGTACACGTCCGGCGCCCACATGTGGAACGGCACCGCGGAGATCTTGAAGCCGAGACCGATGAGCAGGAGGCCGAGCCCGAGCGCACCCATCAGAGGGATCGGCCGACCAGCGAGCTGCGCCCCGATGAGGGACAGATTCGTCGTCCCCGCGACCCCGTAGATCAGGGCGATGCCGTACAGCAGGAACCCGGAGGCGAATGCGCCGATGAGGAAGTACTTGAGCGCCGCCTCGGAGGAGAACGGATCGGCGCGGTTGTAGCCGGCCAGGACGTACACCCCGACCGACATGACCTCGAGTCCGAGGAAGAGGACGATCAGGTCCTCCGCTCCGGCGAGGAACATCATGCCCGCGGTGGCGAGCAGGACCAGGGGGTAGTACTCCGGGGCGAGCAGCCGTTCCCGCTCCAGGTAGCCTAGGGACAGGAGGACGGTGCCGGCGGCCGACAGGAGCGCGAGGGCCGCCGCGCCGTAGCGGAACGGGTCCAGCGCCACCATCTGCGGCAGACCGGCGGGCGTCGCCCGACCCATCCACAGGGCCGCCAAGGCGGCACCGGACACGATCAGCCCCGCGAGCGAGAGCCATCCCGCCAGCCGGCTGTCCTGCGCGGTCTCGTGGCGCCAGCTCACCACGAGCAGCACGATGAGCGACCAGCCCGTGAGAATGATCTCGGGCAGCAGCGCGAGGGTGACGCCGAGGGGCTGGCCCAGGTCGATGGGATTCATGGGGCCACCTGGACGGAGGCGCCCTGCACGGCCACCGGGCTATTGGTGCGGGCAGGCTGGGTGAGCTCCACGAAGCGCCGCGACGCCGACTCCATGCGCTTGAGCACCGGCGCCGGATAGAGGCCGAGCCAGACGATGCCGATCAGGAGCGGGGCCATCAGGGCGAGCTCACGGCGGCCGAGGTCGGCGATCGCCTCGTTCTCGGGCTTGTCGAGCCGGTTGAAGATCATCCGCTGCAGGGCCCAGAGCAGATAGGCGGCGGCGAAGATGACACCGGTAGTGGCGAGCACCGTCGCCACCGGGTAGGCGCCGAAGCTGCCGAGCAGCACCAGGAACTCGCCAACGAAGCCGTTGAGCCCGGGCAGCCCGATGGACGAGAGCGCCACGACGGTGAAAATCAGGCTGAAGATCGGCACGACGCGAGCGATCCCGCCGTAGTCCTCGATCAGGCGGGTGTGCCGCCGCTCGTAGATCATCCCGATCAGGAGGAACAGCGCCCCGGTGGATAGGCCGTGGCTGATCATGATCATCAGGGAGCCCTGCACGCTCTGCAGGGTTCCACCCCAGATCCCCAGCATGACGAAGCCGAGATGGCTCACCGACGAGTACGCGACCAGCTTCTTGATATCGGGCTGGACCATCGCGACCAGGGCGCCGTAGATGACCCCGATGACCGCGAGCACCACGATGATGGAGCTCACCGTCGGGCTGAGCGCCACGTGCGGGAAGAACGGCACCGCGAACCGGAGGAACCCGTAGGTGCCGATCTTGAGCATCACCGCGGCGAGGAGCACGCTCCCCGCGGTGGGGGCCTCGACGTGGGCGTCTGGCAGCCAGGTATGGAAGGGAAAGATCGGCACCTTGATGGCGAAGGCGATGGCGAACGCGGCGAAGAGCCAGGGCGCGAGGGGCCCGACGGCATCCGCGTGCTGCAGCAGGAGGTCGTAGGAGAAGGTCAGGTAACCCGTGACCGCCCGGACCCGCCAGACCAGCGTGACGATCGCCACCAGCATCAGCAGCGAGCCCGCCATCGTGTAGATGAAGAACTTGATGGCCGCATACAGCCGGTTGGCGCCGCCCCAGATCCCGATGATGAAGTACATCGGGATCAGCATGACCTCGAAGAAGACGTAGAAGACGAAGAGATCGAGGGCGATGAACACGCCGACGAGCCCGGTGAGCAGCGTCAGCATCAGCGTGTAGAAGCCGCGCTCCTGTTTGGTGATGTATTGGAAGCTTGCCAGCACGCTGATGGGCATCAGCAGCGTGGTGAGCAGCACCATCACCAGGGAGATCCCGTCGATGCCCACACGGTAGGCGATGCCCCAGTGGGGGATCCACGGCGTGTTCGAGACCAGCTGCAGGGTGCCTCGCGACGGGTCGAGCGCCCACCAGAGGCCCAGGGAGAGCACGAATTCTACGGCGGTGACGAGGAGGGCCGTCCACTTGGCGGACGACTCCGGCCCGAGCAGCACCGGAACCACGCCGAGGAGCGGCAGCACGACCAGGGCGTGGAGGATCCACTGCCCATAGCCGATGGAGTCGAGGAACTCGGTCATCGCGTCACCGGATCACGGCGCGCAGGATCCACAGCGCGCCCACGAGGAAGAGCACGACGTACACGCCCACCTGCCCCGTCTGGAGCCTGCTCCCCAGCCAGCCGAGGCCGCGCGACAGCCGGGCGCTGCCGTTGACCGCCGCGCCGTCGATGACGCCCTGGTCCACGCCCTTCCACAACACCACGCGAGAGAGCCGCACGAGGGGCCGGACCACGGCCGCGTCGTAGAGCTCGTCCACGAAGTACTTCCGGTTGAGCACCCGGGCCACGCCCCTGTCCTCCGCTGCCTCGTGCGCGGGGGAGATCCGCCGCGCCAGCGTCAGCCGGTAGCCGAGCGCGAGGCCGACCACTCCGACGAGCACCGCGGCGCCCACCAGGAACAGCTCGGTCGAGCCGTGCGGCAGCTCCACCTTGGCGAACGCGGCTGCGGCCGCGGTCACCGGCTCGAGCCACGACTCCAGCCAGTGGTGACCGCCGACGAAGGCCGGCAGGTTGATGACGCCGCCGACCACCGTCAACACCCCGAGCACGACCAGCGGGCCCGTCATGATCCAGGGCGCCTCGTTGAGGTGCCGGCGCTCCTCCCCCCCCGTGCGGTTCTCGCCCAGGAAGGTCATCGCCATCAGGCGGGCCATGTAGAAGGCGGTGAGGAAGGCCGCCACCACGCACAGGGCGTAGAACAGGTAGTAGACCGGCATCTCGGCCCCGCGCGCGAACGCCGAGGCGAGGATCTCGTCCTTGGAGAAGAAGCCCGAGAGCGGCGGCACCCCGGCGATGGCGAAGGTGGCGACCGTCATGAGCCAGAAGGTCCACGGCATGTACTGCCGCAGCCCGCCCATGTTCCGCATGTCCTGGGCATCCTCGTGCGAGTGGGTCGCGTGATAGGCGTGGTGCATCGCGTGGATCACGCTGCCCGAGCCAAGGAAGAGGAGCGCCTTGAAGAAGGCGTGCGTCACCAGGTGGAAGACGCCGGCCGCATACGCCGCGGAGCCGACGCCGACGAACATGTAGCCGAGCTGGGACACCGTGGAGTACGCCAG
>DATLHD010000227.1:0-4703 GCA_035540075.1 Gemmatimonadales bacterium | reverse complement strand
CCGGTGTAGGGCGGCTCGCCCGCCAGCATCTCATACAGCACCGCGCCGAGGCTGTACACGTCGGTCCGGGCATCGACCCCGCGATCGCCCGCGGCCTGCTCCGGGCTCATGTACGCCGGTGTGCCGACCGCGAGCCCGGTTTCGGTCAGCCTCGACTCCGCCGCTCCGCTGCTCAGCGCCCGGGCGATGCCGAAGTCGGCCACCAGAGTGTTCCCGTCGCGGGTGAGCAGCAGGTTCTCCGGCTTGATGTCGCGGTGCACCACCCCATGATCGTGGGCGTACTGCAGCGCCTGCGCCGCCTGTTGCGCAATGCGGAGTGCGTCCTCCAGTGGGAGCTGCCGCTCCCGGCGCAGCCGGTCCCGCAGGCTTTCACCTTCGACGTACGGCATGGTGAACCAGTAGCGCCCCTGGGATTCCCCGGAGTCGTAGACCGTCAGGATGTGGGGGTGCTGGAGGCGGGCGGCGAGCTTGATCTCGCGCTGGAAGCGGTCGTCGCCGAGGTTGGCGGCGAGCTCGGGATGGAGCACCTTGAGCGCGACCGGGCGGTCGTGCCGTAGATCCTGCGCGAGATAGACCGTGGCCATGCCCCCGCGCCCGAGCTCGCGCTCGATCTCGTACCGGTCGCGCAATCCTGCGCGAAGACCCGCCAGAGGATCCGTCATGACGCGGTCACGCGGCGCCCCCGAGCAGCTTCGCGAACCGGGGGAGCTTGCGCAGCGGGTCGAAATTCGGATCGATCCGGAGCCAACCGGGGGAGAGGAAGTACGGAGTTTTCAGCAGCGATTCCAGCTGATCCATGGCCTTCTCGTGTTCCCCGGTCAGGATGTAGATCCGAGCCAGCAGGTGCTGATTGTAGGCCCCGCTGTACGCGTCCTGGCTGAGGGGCTGCAAGGCCAGCCCGTGCTCGCCCTCGCGGATCGCATCCGCCTTGCGGCCCGAATACGCCAGCATCAGGCCGTGGAGCAGGCGCAGCTGCGCGTCGTCCGGGGCGTCTCGGAGCTGTGCCTCGTACCCGATGCGCCCGGAATCGGCGTAGGCCCGCGCGCGGGCCTGGTCGCCCCGATATCCATAGGTCTGCGCTATGACGCCGCCCCAGACTCCGCGGTCGTCATCGAACTGCCCCGGTGAGAGTCCAACCAGGAGCCGCTGTTGTTCCTCATCGAGGACCCAGGCGAGGTCCCAGAAGTTGCCCACGTACGCCACAAGCTCGGCCGGCGTCACTTCCTTCGGCGTGTTCCGGAGGACCGCCCGGGCCGCGTCCAGGTCACCCTGCGCGAGGTAGACCATCGCCTTTTGCTCGGTGAGGTCGACACTCGCGGGGGCGAGCGCGAGGCCCTGTTCGGCCAACCGGAGCGCCTCGGGATAGTGACGGAGCCACAGCAGGGTCCTGCCCAGGCGACGCGCCGTGTTCACCGATCGCGGGTCGAGAGTCCACGCCTGCTGGAGATGCTGGAGCGCCGCCTCCCAACGCCCCAGCGTCTGTTCGGTCAACGCAGTTCCCACGAGCAGGTCGGCGTTTCGCGGGGCGGTCCGCTGACCCAGCGCGTATTGCTCCAGGGCTCGCCGGTACTCCTTGGTCACCCGGTAGTGGTAGTCGCCCAGAGCGAGATGACCCTCCGGGCGCTCGGGAGCCAGCGCCAGCGCCCGCTCCGCCGCATTGCGGGCAGCCTCTCCCTCGGCCGGGGTCGGCGTCGAGAGGTAATAGAGCTGCGCGTGCGCCTGGGAAAGGCGCGACCAGGCCAGCGCGAATGTGGAATCCAGCGCGAGGGCCGCGCCGTAGTGGCCGATCGCCCGGCGGAGCGTTCCCGGGTCGCTGGTGCCCAGGGCGTCCGAGACCTCCTCCCCCTTGAGGTAGGCGTCGTAGGCCGTGACGCTCTGCGTGGGCTTCTCCGCGAGCCGCTCGCGCTCCCCGGCGCCGAGCGCGAGGTTGAGCGCCTCCGCGACGCGTCCGGCGACATCGGCCTGGACCTGGAACACGTCGGTCAGCGCCGCGTCGAAGGGCTCCTGCCAGCGCGCGGACCCGGTGGACACCTGGATCAGCTCGGGGCTCACGCGTACCCGGCTGCCGGTTCCGCCCTTCTCCCATCGGACCGTCCCCGTGAGGAGGTAGTCCACCCCCAGCTCGCGGCCGATCTCCGCCGGCGACTTCGGCGTGCCCTTGTATTGAGTCGAGCTGCTGCGCGCGGTGACCTGGAGGCCGGGAAGCGCGGACAGTTTTCCGCGAATCTCGTCGCTGACGCCGTCGGCGAAGTATCCGTCTTCCGGTTTGCCCAGGTTCTCGAACGGCAGCACCGCCAGGCGCCGGGCCCCGTCGCCTGACGCGGCGTCGACGTTGTGCTTGCGCAGCCAGCCGAACAGGACGCCGAGGCCGATCAGGAACCCCAGCACCATCCCGGCGGTGAGCGGGTAGCGCCGGCGGCGCGGAGCCTTCGCGGCGGTCGTGGCGGCGGTCTCTGGGGTCGCCTGTCTCGGCGTCTCTGATGACGGGAAAGTGGTCGGCTCCAGAGCACGCGCGAACTCCGCGGCGCTGCCGAACCGGTCCGCCGGTGATTTCGCCAACGCTTTCCCGATCGCCTGCTCGATCGCCTCCGGCACGGTCTCCCGCAGCTCCCGCAGCGGCCGCGGCGATTCGGTGAACCGGCGGGCGATCATCGCCTGCATCGTGGGGGCGGAGAACGGCGGCGCGCCCGCGAGCGACTCGTAGAGCACCGTCGCGAGGGAGTAGATGTCGCTCCGCGCGTCGAGTTGCCGGTCGCCCGCCGCCTGCTCCGGGCTCATGTAGGCGGGGGTGCCGAGGGTGAGGCCGGTCTCGGTCAGGTGCTCGTCGCCCGCGCCGGCGAGCGCCCGCGCGATCCCGAAGTCCGCCACCAGCGCGTGCCATCCCGCCCCGCTCGCGGTCAGCAGGATGTTCTCCGGCTTGATGTCGCGGTGGATGATGCCCGCGCGGTGGGCGTGCTCCAAGGCGTCGGCCGCTTCCCTCGCGATCCGGAGCGCGTCCTCCAGCGGCAGCTGCCGCTCCCGGTTCAGCCGACCCCGGAGCGTCTCCCCGTCGATGAACGGCATCGTGAACCAGAGAAGGTCCGTCGCGCCGTCCTTCGGTCGCACGGCGCCGCTGTCGAAGACCGCGAGGATGTGGGGGTGCTGGAGGCGGGCGGCGAGGCGGATCTCGCGCTGAAAGCGATCGGCGCCGAGGGTGGCGCCGATCGCGGGGTGGAGGACCTTGAGCGCGACCGGGCGGTCGTGCCGCAGGTCCTGCGCGAGATAGACCGTGGCCATGCCCCCGCGCCCGAGCTCCCGCTCGAACGCGTATCTCTCCCGCAGCGCTTCACGAAGTGTCGCGACCGGATCTGCCATCCGCCTCGGTTTTTCGGAGGAACCGCCAAAGATACGACCAGGGCACACGATGTGGAAGGTGTCGGCCGATGGCAGTAACCCATCTTCGCAGCTAGATTTAGCGCTCTCGTGCCCCTTTACCGGCGACCCCGTACCGCGATGACCGACACCAGCAAGCCCCGCGCCGTTCCAGCCTCAGGGGAAACCCCGACGAACGGCTACCACCCCGACGCCGTCGAGGCCAAGTGGCAGGCCCGCTGGGCCGAGCGCCACATCAACGAGCCCGACCTCGATCGCGCGGAGCGGCCGTTCTACAACCTGATGATGTTCCCCTACCCGTCGGCCGAGGGGCTGCACGTGGGGAACATGTTCGCCTTCACCGGGGCGGACGTCTACGGCCGGTTCAAGCGGCTCCAGGGGTACGACGTCTTCGAGCCGATCGGCTATGACGCGTTCGGGATCCATAGCGAGAACTACGCGATCAAGCAGGGCATCAACCCGGCGATCCTGATCCCGCAGAACATCGAGAACTTCCGCCGCCAGCTCCGCCGGATCGGCGGGATGTTCGACTGGGGTCACGAGCTCTCGACCACCGATCCGCGCTACTACAAGTGGACCCAGTGGATCTTCCTCCAGCTGCTGAAGGCGGGGAAGGCCTACAAGAAGCGGGCGGCGGTCAACTGGTGCCCCAAGGACAAGACCGTGCTCGCCAACGAGCAGGTCATCGACGGCCGGTGCGAGCGGTGCGGCACGGTGGTGGAGCAGCGCACGCTGGATCAATGGTTCTTCCGGATCACGGATTATGCCGACCGGCTGCTGGCCGATCTGGACGACAAGTCGAAGATGGATTGGTCCGACAGCACCACGACGACGCAACGCAACTGGCTGGGGCGGAGCGAGGGAGCGGAGCTGGTCTTTCCAATCGGTGGACCGGCGGACCGGCGGACCGACGGACCGACGGACGAGTGGGCAACGATCCGGGTCTACACCACACGCGCCGATACTGTGTTCGGGGCGACGTTCATGGTGCTGGCGCCGGAGCATCCACTGGTTGATGCGATCACCACGCCCGATAAGCGGGCGGAGGTCAAGGCGTATCGCCAGGCGGTAGCGTCGAAGGACCTGGTGTCCCGCAAAGTCGGCGATCGGGAGAAGACGGGTGTGTTCACCGGTAGCTACGCGGTGAACCCGGCGACCGGCAAGCCGATCCCGGTGTGGGTGGCGGACTACGTCCTGATGGAGTACGGCACCGGCGCCATCATGGCCGTGCCCGGTCACGACGAGCGCGACTTCGAGTTCGCCAAGAAGTTCGGCCTGCCCATCGTGCGGGTGGTCGCGGAGCGCGGTGGGGAAGGGAGGACAGGGGGCGC
>DATLHD010000226.1:0-3261 GCA_035540075.1 Gemmatimonadales bacterium | reverse complement strand
CAGGACGCCGCGGAGACGATCCGACAGCTTTCCGGCGGCGCCAGGCGATACTCGGCGCTGGTCGCGGGAGAGCGCGTCGGTGAGGCGACGGGCTTCACGCTCTGCGGAGTCGCGCGCGACGCCGGCTGCCGGCTGCCGATGTTGCTGCTCACGAGCGAGGTCTGCCGCTGGACCGCGGTTCGTGCGGCACGACTCGCGGTCAGCGTGCTCTGGCAGCCGGTGCCCGCGTACCGGCTGGCGCAGACGCTGACCGTGATGCTCCCGCCGAGACCGTGCGCAGCAACTCCCACGGTCAAGCTTCCCGAGTGGCCTGGGACGTCTGCCGGGTCCTCCAGACCGGTCGGCGCCGCGTGCGCTCCCGGAGGCTGGGAACCGCGGACCGACCGCTGGCGGCACTCTCGGAGCGCATGGTAGCGCTCCAGGCGAGGTTAGCTTGTCTTCGGGGTAGCCGTTTCCTATATATGTCAGGTCATCCTCGACCATTCGGCGGTCGCCCTCCCCCTCGCGCTCGCTGTCCGCAGGTGACGAAGGCGGAGGTATGCGGGCCGAGACATCAGCTCCCCTCCTGCTTCTGTTCATCCTTTCCACCATAGGCCTCCTCTGCGTCGCGGTGGCGCTGTGGCGCGCGTTGCGCCGGACCCGTGCTGCCGAACGGGAGGCCGCCGGCAGAACCGAGCAGCTCGAACAGGAGCTCGCCGGACACCAGCGCGCCGCCGAGGAGTGGCCTCAGCAGGAGGAGCGCTTCCGCACGCCGCTCGAGCGCGCAGAGGACTACACCATCTTCATCTTGGACGCGACCGGCCGGCCGACCAGCTGGAACTCGAGCGTCCGCCGCGTGCTCGGCTACGAGCGGCCGGAGTTTCTCCGCCTGTCGGTCGCGAGCCTCTACACAGAGGAGGATCGGGAGGCGCGCGCGACGGAGCGGGACATGGCCGAAGCCGTCAAGCACGGGCGCGCGAGCGCGGATCGCTGGGTGGTGCGGAAGGACGGGACCCGGTTCTGGGCCTCGGTCGCCACCTCGAGCGTGAACGACCGCCAGGGCAGGTTGCTGGGCTTTTCCCAGCGCATGCGCGACCTCTCCCACAGCAAGGGCATCGAGCTGCAGCTGCGGCGGAAGCAGGGCGCGCTGGAGCTGGCGATCGAGGCCGCCGGCCTGGGCTCCTGGGAGTACGACCTGGCCACCGACGAGATGTTATGGGACGCGCGTGCCAAGGCCCTGTTCGGTCTCCCGGAGGACGTGATCGTCGCGCACCCCGGGTGGATTGAGGCGCTGCACCCGGAAGACCAGGCGGCCGCCCGCGCGCAGTGGGACGAAGCCGTGCGCGAGCGCTCACGCTTCTCGGCGGAATACCGCGTGATCTGGCCCGACGGCGGCATCCACTCGATCATGTCGGTCGGCCAGTGTGCGATCGACCCCGCCACGGGCGAGCCGCATCACGTCGCCGGCGTCATGCTGGATCTCACCGAGCGCCGACGGACCGAGGAGCACCTGCAGGAGACGCTCCGCATGGAGGCGGTGGGGCGGCTCGCCGGCGGCATCGCGCACGACCTCAACAACATGCTGGCCGCGATCCTGGGGTTCAGCGACCTGCTCGAGCACAACCTGGGGGCCGACGATCCGCGACGGGAGGACACCAGGCAGATCTCCCGGGCCGCGGAGCGCTCGGCGGCGCTGACGCGCCAGCTCCTCGCCTTCGCGCGCCGCGAGCTGATCCAGCCGCAGATGCTCGACATCAACACCGTCGTGAGGCATTCGCGGCCGATGCTGTCCACTCTGCTGGGCGAGAACGTCGAGCTGAGCCTGCAGCTGAGTTCGCAGGTGCTCGTCGTCTACGCCGACGCGCGTCAGGTCGAGCAGACGCTGGTGAACCTGGTCGTGAACGCTCGGGACGCCATGCCTCAGGGAGGCCGGGTCACGATCGAGACCAAGGGGGTGATACTCGACCCCGACTCACGCGCGGCGCGGGAGCTGGGCGAGGGGGCGCCGAGCGGCAGCTTCGCCATGCTGGCGGTGACAGATACCGGCCATGGCATGGACACGGCCACGCTCCAGCGGATATGGGAGCCGTTCTTCACCACCAAGCCCTCAGGGCAAGGGACCGGGCTAGGGCTCTCGTCGGTTTACGGCTCGGCCAAGCAGAGCGGCGGGTTCGTGTGGGCGGATTCGGAGCCGGAACGCGGCACCAGCGTGCAGGTGTATTGGCCGCAAGTTCGCTCGGCGCCGGAGCCGCTGGTCGAGGCGAGCGGCGAGCTCGAGATCAGGGGCGGCAACGAGACGGTGTTGATCGTGGAAGATGAATCGCTCGTCCGGGCGCTGTTGGTGCGCGCCCTCCGGAGCCATGGCTACGGCTGCCTGGAGGCGCGGGACGCGTCGGAAGCCCTCCGCATGCTCGAGCACGACGAGGCCGCGGTCGACTTGGTCATCACCGACGTAGTCATGCCGGGGATGAGCGGTGGCGGGCTGGGCGACCGGCTGGCACTGCTTCGTCCCGATCTCCCGGTTCTCTACACCTCGGCGTACGTGGACGAGGACGTGATCGGGCGCGGGCTACTCGAGGAGGGGCGGCCGTTCCTGCAGAAGCCCTGCACCCCGCGCGAGCTCGCGCGCAAGGTGCGGGAGGTGCTCGACGGAGCGGCGTCGGCGAGGGACGAAGCCGAGACGGTGTGAGTCGCGTTGACCTAAGACTCGGGCCCGGCGAGCCGGTCGACTTGTTCGCCTGTGTACCTCCGCACCAGCGCCTCGTAACGCGGGTCAGTCCAGAGCAGGTCGAAGTCCGGGTTGAGCAGCAGCTCGTGGACGCTGAACAGTGACGGGCCGGCCAGCAGTCCCCCGATCACCGTGAGTGCCGGGCCAGTCTCGCCGAGGCGGGCCAACATTCGTGCCCGCCAGTAGGGCGGCCCGGAGTCGTGACGATCCTGACGGTGGGCCTCGAATCGCTCGAGCCAGTGGACCTCGCTCAAGGCAGCGGAGCGGCGGCCGAGCGACGCCAGAGCCATCCCCCGCCCGATGTGGGCAACCGGATCATCAGGGTGCGTGCGATCCTCTGCCAGCAAAGTCGCGACCGATTCAAACCCGGCACGCGCCGCGGTGGTATCGCCTCGCAGCCGGTATGCCTCCGCGGCGACCAGGGCGCGAGTCACGACGGCTTCGGCGTTCGCCTCGGGTGCCGGCCGCATGGCGCGAAGCAGAGCGAGCACCGAGTCCGGCCGGCGCTCCCACAGCAGCAGGATCAGGCGCTGATGTGTGAGCGGGGGGGGGGG
>DATLHD010000225.1:0-2226 GCA_035540075.1 Gemmatimonadales bacterium | reverse complement strand
TGCGGATCGACATCGCGCCGCTGGAGGGCAAGAACACGATTCTCTTCCGGAACGACTCGCTTTACGAATTCAAGGCCGGCAAGCTCATGGAGAGCACACCGCTGATCCATCCCCTCATGGTGCTCGGCTTCATGCACCTTGCTCAAGTCGAAGCCCAGCTCCCGGAGCTGCCCCACCGTCTTGTCCAGCGGTTGCGCGTACACGTCGAAGCCGAGCACCATGAGGGGATGGATCAGCGGTGTGGTCTCCGTGAGCTTGCCGGCCTTGAACTCGTAGAGCGAGTCGTTCCGGAAGAGAATCGTGTTCTTGCCCTCCAGCGGCGCGATGTCGATCCGCAGCTTGCCCGGCAGCTCCGCCGCCTCGTACCATTTCTCCACCTTGCCGTCGGGCAGCGTGGTCTTCTGGACGAAGGTGAGCGTGCGGTACCATTTGCCGAGGTAGCGCTCCCGCATCCGGCCGATCACCTCCACCCCGTCTTTCGGCGGGTCCATGGGTCCGGCGGAGGGAGAGCCGGCCGCCAGGGCGGCCAGGTACAGCAGGGATCCGAGCATCGGGCCTCCGGGGAGGAGCTGCTGGTGGGACTCGGGTCGCCCTACGGCCGGTCCGGTGAGACGGTTTCTGGGCCCGCCGCGTCCGACGCGTGTAGCTTGACCGTCACGCTCACTCCCTGAGGTCCCTATGAAGCGTCATGTCGGATTGCTCCCCCTGATCGCCTGCGCCCTGGCCGCCTGCTCCGGCGGCGGCGAGGAGATGCGCGGTCCCGCGGCCGGCGACGCGCCCCGCGCCGACGATCAGGACACCGCCCGCGACGCCGCTCCGGAGCAGTCGGTCTCCATCGCCGAAGGCACGGTGCCGGTCAAGGTGAAGGTTGTGATGGGTCGGGTGAACTACTCGGAGGAGGGGACGGGCGAGTGCGCGAGCAGCACGGAGTCCTCCATCTACGACGTGCCGGCCACGCAGTGGCACGTGACCTACGGAGGCGACGGCTCCAACATCCAGCACCTGAACCTCACCGTCTGGCGCCCGCGCGCCGGCGGCCCGGACATGGTAGGGCTCTATCTCCAGAGCGGCGAGATCAACCACGAGATCGCCACGGTGAAGGGTGGCCCGCTCAAGGGCAGCGGCACGGCCAGCGTGCGCCCCACGGGCAAGGGCGGTATCCTGAACGTCTCGGGCAAGGACGCCGACGGGCATCCGCTCGATCTGACGGTGGAGTGTGAGCGGTTCGACGAGGTGGTCGCCGAAGGAGGTTGAGCGCTGGCGAGACGACTGTCGCTGCGGCCGCGGGTCAAGGGGTGGCTCGTCGCGGGTGACGAGTTCCTGATGGGACCGCGCTATGTCCGGCTGCTGGAGGAGATCGACCGCCGCGGCAGTATCCGGGAGGCGTGCGCGGAGGTCGGGCTCAGCTACCGCACCTGCCTCAACCGCGTCCGCCAGATGGAGCGCGTGCTGGGGCATCGCGTCATCCATACCACTCGCGGCGGCGCGTCCGGCGGCGGCTCCGAGCTGACCGACGAAGCGCGGGACTTGATCCGGCTCTACCGCGCGTGGCGCATCGAGCTGGAGCGCACCAGCGACCGGCTCTTCCGGCGACTCCGGCGCAGTGGCTGACGTCGCCGATCTCTTCCGCCGGGTGACGACCGGCGTCTACATCATAGGCGTCGCCGACGGCGAGCGGCGCAACGCGTTCACGGCCGCGTGGCTCACGCAGGTGTCGTTCGACCCGCTGCTGCTCGCGCTCAGCGTGAACCGCGAGCACGCCTCCTACCCGCTCCTCCTTGGCGGAGGGGGATTCGTGGCCAACGTTCTCCGCCGCGACCAGCTCCACCTGGCGCTGGCTTTCGGCACCCGCTCCGGTCGAGATCAGGACAAGCTCGCCGGGATTCCCTGGCGCCCCGCCCCTTCCGGCGCTCCGATCCTCACCCAGGCCATCGCCTGGCTCGATTGTCGCCTGCACGACCGTGTCGCGGCCGGCGATCACGAGATCATCCTCGGCCGCCCCGTCGCCGGGGAGCTCGTCGCGCCCGACGCCTCCCCTCTCCTCTACCCCGACACCGGCGAACTCGACGGCAGCCGCGAGCTCTACCCCGAGTCCTTGTAGTTGTCATCCCCAGCGAAGTAGCTGTCGTCCCGAGCCAAGTAGTTGTCATCCCGAGCGAAGTGGTTGTCATACCCGAGCGAAGTAGTTGTCATCCCGAGCGAAGTAGTTGTCATCCCGAGCGAACG
>DATLHD010000224.1:0-13712 GCA_035540075.1 Gemmatimonadales bacterium | reverse complement strand
GACGGTTGGTCCGGGGGGCCGCTGCTGGTCGAGCCGTAAGCCGAGTTCTGTTTCTCCCCAGCGACAGCCGAGGCCGCCGTGGGGGAGATGGTCATCTGTCTGGGATGGCCGTCGCCGACCACCTCTAGCAGCCTACCCGCGGCTGTCCCCTCATCCTCGCGGACTCGGGCTCGGTGCGGGCCGCACCTCGCCGCCTATTTGGCCTTGCTCCGACTGGGGGTTGCCGTGCCGCCGCTGTTGCCAGCGGCGCGGTGGGCTCTTACCCCACCGTTTCACCCTTGCCTGCCTGCCCCCTTGCGAGGACCGACCGGCGGTCTGCTCTCTGTTGCCCTGTCCGTCGCCTTCCGGCGCCCAGGCGTTACCTGGCAGTCTGCCCTGTGGAGCTCGGACTTTCCTCGAGGCGGCCTTGCGACCACCCCGCGACCATCATGCTCGGCCAGCAACACAAATGTAACAGGGAGAACGGCTTGCGGCTACGGTCAGGCCTCGCCCAGCCGGGCCAGGCCCTGCTCGGCCTGGCGGATGAACGGCTTGAGAGACTCGTCGGCGCCTTTCCACTGGGACAGAACCTGGCGGTACTCAGCCAGCGCCTCGGAGCGCCGGCCCAGCTGCTCGTAGGCCGCCGCCCGCAGCAGCCGTACCCGGCCCAGCATGCCCCACCGGGAATCGAAGCCGCCGGTCCTGAGTGCCTCGGGCTCGAAGTCGCGCAGCACGTGGAGCGTGCGCTGGTAGTCGCCCAGGAGGAACCACGCCTGGGCAGCCAGCGGACGGGTGTAGAGGCTTGCCGTCCACTTCGGCATTCCCTTCATCGTGGAGTCGGGCTCCGCCAGCATCCGCCGCGCGCCGGTGGAGTCGCCCCGGCTGAGGGCCAACAGCGCCCGCACCTCGGGCGATAGTTGCTCGCCGGTCATGGCGCGGTACTCGACCAGGGCCGAGCTGTCCGCGCTGGGGCCGGTGAAGAGCCCAATGGCGGCGGAGGCGCCGCTGTGCATCAGGTGCTTGCGCGAGTCCGGCGTCGCCATCCGCCCCGCCTCGGCGGCACTCTGCCAGACCTGCCGGAGGGAGGATGCCGGCACGCCCACGCCCGCGTACAGCTCCCCCAGCACCACCCGGCGCCAGTTCTCGTCCCAGGGACCCTCCGACTTGCCGGCCGGATGCTTCACCACCTCGCGGCGCACCTGGTCGGCGAGGTCGAGCGCCTTCGCCGCGTTGGCGAGGTCGCCCTGGTAGGCGAAGACGTTGGCCGCGGCGGCGATATCCATGACCACCGTGGGCGTCCCCTGGTACGGCCGGAAGTCCTGCGGTGCCACCGTGTCGAGCGCGGTGCGGAGCTGGGACGCGGCGCGATCGACGTCGCCCGACGCGAAGCGGATGCGCGCCTCGACGAAGGGCAGCTCGGGATGCACCGGGGTCGAGTTGCGGAAGCGCACCACCTCGCCCAGGGCGGCGTCGTAGTTGCCGGTCGCAAGGTAGGCGTCCACCATCGCCCCGTGGGCGCGGAGCGTGGCGGGCTGGCTCGCGATCCAGCTCCGCGCCGTGGAGAGACCGGCGGCGCGGGCCCGACGGACGGCGCCCTGGAGCGTCGCGCTGTCTACCAGTGCCCTGCCATCCTCGCGGAACGCGAGCGCGAACGAGTCCGGAGCCACCAGCGCGTAGGACGGCTTCCGCTCGGCGGCCATGCCGAGCAGGTGCTGCACGTGGTCGTAGGCGAGGGCGTAGTCCGGGTCGAGGTCGAGCGTGCGGCGGAAGGCGCGGATCGCCTGGGTGAACGCGGGAGCCTGGTTGGGCCCCGCGGTGTCGTGGAACCACGCCTCACCCAGGCCGTACCAGGCATCCGCATCCTGCCCGTCCCGGTCGATCAGCCGCTGGTAGAGTCCCCGCGCCGAGGCGTACTCGCCGCCGATGAAAGCGCGGTAGGCGTTGATGACCGTGCGGTCGTGCTCCGGCAGGTTCGAGGAGTGTGCCGTCGCGCGCACGATCGCCCGGTCCGCCACCGAATCTCCCATCCCCACGATCCAGCCGCGGGTGAGTGCGAGCTTGTAGTACGCGAGGCCGAACGTGGTATCGAGCGCGACCGCCCGGTTGAGGTCGCGCTCCGCCCCGCCCAGTTCCCAGCGGTTGAGCCGTCCCACTCCGGAGAGGTAGCTCCGGTACGCCTCGAGCGACTGGGTCGTGGAGCGGGCGAGATCCACCGGCAGGTCGGTCGGCGCGCCGGAGAGATTGAGCAGCTTGGCGGCGAGCTGGTCGAAGAGCGGTCGGGCGTCGTCACCCGTCCGGTCGTCTACGCGGGCGATGCTGATCCGGCTGCCGGTGGCCACGTCGTAGACTCTCGCTGCGAGGTGGAGCGAGTCGTTGATCCGCGTGAAGTCGCCCAGGACGACCGTCCAGACACCCGCTTCCCGAGCCAGGCGCCGGGCGAGATCGAGGCCGATGTCCTCCTTCGGCTCCACATTGTGGCGGCCGAGCAGGTCGTAGAGCCGCTCCTGGTCCACCACGGTCAGGTCGTTCCACTGCGCGAGGTTGAGCCCCAACATGCTGACGCTGCCCTCGCGCATCCATTCGGCGGAGGCATCCTCGCGCAGGTTGTCGAACGGCAGCACCAGGATCGAGTGTCTCGGGTTCACTCCCGCCGGCGGCTCGCCGCCCCGACCGGCGAGACCGATCGTGGTGCCGAGGACCGCGAGGGCAACCGCGGCCGCGGCGAGCACGAGCGGCCGGCGCGCGCCCCGCCTCACGGGCAGCGCCCGCTCGCCGGCGACCGCCTGGCGCAGCTCCTCGCCCGTCTGCCAGCGATCGCCCGGGTGCTTCTCCAGCGCCTTCATCACGGCGCCGGCGAGCGGCTTGGGGCACTCGGGTCGGATCCGCTCGACGGGGACCGGCCGCTCGGCGATGTGCTTGGAGACGACCACGCGATTGCTGCCCTGGAACGGCGGGTGACCCGCCAGCATCTCGTAGGCGACGATGCCGAGCCCGTAGAGGTCGCTCCGGCTGTCCACCTCCTCACCCGCCGCCTGCTCGGGGCTCATGTAGGCCGGCGTTCCCACCGCCACGCCCTGGCCGGTGCTGGAGGCACCGTCGGCCACCATCGCTCGGGCGATGCCGAAGTCGGCCAGAAGCGGGCGGCCGGTGCCCCGCTCGAGCAGGACGTTCTCCGGCTTGACGTCGCGGTGCACCACGCCGGCCCGACCGGACGCGTCGAGCGCGGAGGCGAGGTCCGCCACGATCCGGGTGACGTCGGCGACCGGCAGCTTTCCTTCCCGGTCGAGCCGGCTCCGCAGGCTCTCCCCCTCCACCTCGTCCATGACGTAGTAGAGGAGACCTTGCGCCGTGCCGGCCGTGTGGACGGCGACGATGCTCGGGTGGCGGAGCCGCGCGATGGTGCGCGCCTCGGCGAGAAAGCGGCGGACGATGGAGGCGTGAGCGGCGAGCTCGGGATGGACGACCTTGATGGCCACCGGGCGATCGAGCGTGGTGTCGGTCGCGCGGAAGACGACGCCCATACCGCCGCGGCCAAGCTCGCGCTCCAGCCGGTACTGCGGCGCGAGCGCTTCCTGGAGAGCCGCGAACGGTTCGATCGTCGGGTGGCTCATGCAAAGACCGGTCGAGAGGGGACCGTCAGCAATATACCGAGCCGGGCGTTATCGTTGGATGCGTTACCGCAACAAAAGGTTGCGCCGGGCGTCGGTTTGGGGCGTTTCGGGTTGAACCCAGTTTGACGTCTCATCGCCATCCTCTTGCACCATCACCTGGAGGATGCCGTGCCAGCCGCCGCTCTTCCCTCTGCCACCGTCGCCGCCGTGCTGCTGCCGGGAGAACGGCTCCGGGTCGACGCGGCCGGAAACGGCTGCTTCGCCGTGGTGCACCGCGACTCGGTCTCCGACGCGGTGCGGGTGGTGCGGGAGCGGGCGGTCGATGCCGTGCTCCTCTCGGTGCATCGCTGCCCGCCGGAACAGGTGGAAACCGTCCGGCATCTGGTCCACGAGTTTCCCGGCATCCCCACCGTGGCGCTCGTCTCCCAGCACGACCCCTCCTCCACCGAGATGCTCCTGCGCCTGGGCGCGTCGGGGGTGCAGCAGGTGGTGGATGTCACTACGCCCACCGGGTGGAATCGGTTGCGACAGGTGGTCGGCCAGCCCGCCACCAGGGCGGCGGCGCGGATCCAAGGGCCGATCCTGACGGCGCTCAGCGAGGCGCCGCCCGATGCCCGGCTGTTCGTGGAGGCCATGATCCGTCTGGCCCCGGATACCCCGACCGTCACCGCGCTGGCGGAGCGGCTGTACGTCAGGCCCAGCACCCTGATGTCGCGGTTCGCCCGGGCCGGGCTGCCGTCACCCAAGAACTACCTCTCGGCGGTCCGGCTGCTCCACGCGGCCTATCTGTTCGAGTCCGCCGGGCTCTCCGTGGCCGACGTCGCCTATCGGCTGGAATATTCGTCGCCCCAGAGCTTCGGCCGGCACCTGCGCGCCATGCTCGGCGTGACCGCGCTGGAGTTCCGTCGGCGGTTTCCGTTTCCGGTGGCATTGGAGCGATTCATCGCCGTGATGGTGGAGCCGTACCGCGCCGTCTGGCGGGAGTTCCATCCTGTGGCAGGGGTGCAGCTCGGGGGCTAGCGCTGGGTGAGCCTGCCGTATTTCCGCATCACCTCCCGAAGCCGGTCGTGCGGCAGTGCCGGAACGACGTAGTTGTCGGCCCCTCGCATCGTCTTCGCGGCCAGCATGGCGTTGATGATCGCCTCCTCCGTCGCCTGCACCGTGGCCTCGTACACCGGAGTGATCCGTTCCTCTCCCAGCATTCCGACCGCTCGTACGCCACGGTCGCCGGGGGTTCCGACGCTGGCCGTCGAGAACGCGATGAAGAGATCGCCCGAGCTCGAGCTCGCGATCCCGCCCATTCTGCCGATCCCCAGCGAGGCGCGACGGGCCACGCGGCGGAGCTGATGCGGGAGGAGCGGGGCATCGGTTGCGACCACGACGATGATGGAGCCCGAATCCTCATGCCCGGCGCCGCCCGGGCAGCGCTCGGCGGCGCGGGCGGAGTCCGGCTGGGGTCCCTCGTAGCAGTCCCGCGGCTCGGTGATCTCCTGCCCCACCGGCACCCCGGCGATGCGGAGCAGTCGCCGCTGGCCGAAGTTGCACTGGACCAGTGCGCCGACAGTGTACCCGCCATCCCGGTCGGTGAGCTTCCGGCTCGCCGTACCGATCCCGCCCTTGAAGCCGAGGCAGATCATCCCGGTCCCGCCGCCGACGTTCCCTTCCGCGACCGGACCTGGTTTCGCGTTCTCCAGGGCGCGGATGGTGTGCGCCTTGGTCACGTGAAATCCATAGATGTCACTGAGGTCGCCGTCCCAGGTCTCCGCCACGACCGGAAGGCAGCAGTAGAAGTCGTCGGCGAGACGGGTGCGCCCCCACTCGATCACTGCGTCCCGTACGGTGCCGACGCTGTTGGTGTTGGTGATCGTGATCGGATACACGAGCAGGCCGTAATCTTCGATCCAGGCGGTGCCGGTCATCTCTCCGTTGCCGTTGAGACTGAACCAGCCGGCGAAGACCGGGGTGAGGTCGTCGTGCCCGCGGGGGAAGATCGCGGTGACGCCGGTCCGCACGGGGCCTTTGCCGATCTCGAGCTTCCCCGATCCGCGGACGATGGTCTCGTGCCCCACTGCGACGCCGGCGACGTCGGTGATGGCGTTCAGCGCGCCGGGCGTGCCATCGAGCGGGATGCCGAGGTCTCGGGCTCGACCGGAGGTCTGGGCGGACAGGGGAGCCACCAGACCGAGCGCGAGCACGATGGTCAGGGGCCGGATCATGCCGCACTCCGGAACACGAAGTACACGGCCCCCACCAGACACAGCGCCGCCCAGAGGAAGTCCAGCCGGATCCGCTGGCGCATGTACAGCACCGCGAAAGGAACGAAGACCGCCAGGGTTATCACTTCCTGGAGGATCTTGAGCTGTGCCAGGGAGAGCACGGTGTAGCCGATCCGATTGGCCGGCACCTGGAGCAGATACTCGAACAGCGCGATACCCCAACTGATCAGCGCGGCGATCCACCACGGGCGCCCCGCCAGGTTTCGAAGGTGCGCGTACCACGCGAAGGTCATGAACACGTTGGAGCAGACCAGCAGGAGGCCCGCCCGGTAGACGATGTCCGTTCTCGTGCCCGGATCCTGGATCAACGAAGAGCTCCTGTGCGGGAGAAGGTCAGCTCCAGCCCTTGCGCGTGCAAAGGGTGGTGATGTGTGCGGTGTGGTGCTCGCCGTGCCAGGCGTACATCGCGAGCGCCTCGTCAAGGGTCCACTCGCGCCCGTGCTCGGGGTGCAGGTAGCGAGCCTCCCACTCGGCCGGGCCTAGGCCTCCCAGGAGCAGCACCCAGCGGCGGTGTAGCGCCTCCAGGAGGGTCAGCGAGAGCTCGATCGGGGCGGTCCGCGCGTCGGGCAGCTCGGCCCAGAGATGCTCGAAGTACGGGCGGATGGTGGGTGTCGGTTCGGTGAGCGCCAGCCGGAAGCGGGTGTAGGCATTGAGGTGGCTGTCGGGAAGGTGGTGCACGACCTGCCGTGCCGTCCAGCCGCCTTCCCGGTAGGGGGTGTCGAGCTGCGCCTCGGTCAATCCCGCCACGGCCCGGCGAACCAGGGCCGGCGCCGCCGCGATGCGCTCGACGCAGCCGCGGCGCTGCTCGGCGGTCTGCAGTCCGCCGTAGGTGAACTGGCCGATGGGATAGCGGAGCTTGTCCGGTGCGGCGTCGCTCATGCCTGCTCGTCCTCTCCGCGGTCTTCGGCGCGCCGGCGGGGGTTCACCACCGGGGGGTCCTCCGCCCCTCCACGGAACTCGAAGTGCGATTCCTGGAGAGCGCGCTCCATCGGATCGGATCCCATCTGCTGAAGGAGGTAGCGGGCGAGCACGACTTCGGCGATGCGCGCGGCGGGCTCCCACTGGCCGGGGGTCAGCTCGGGATAGAGATCGGAGAACTCGAGGCGGAGGCGGGCTTCCCGCATGCCTGCAATCTAGCGCCCGAGGGTCGGGCGCAACCTTCTGCAAGCACCGGGCATCTGAAAGGGTGCAAGACCTTCCGCAGTACCAGGCCTCCGGGGTCGCGGCCAGAAGTATGATCCCGGGGGCCACCCTTCTTTTCTACGCCCATGTCACCCTTCTACACCCATGTCACCTGAGCGCAGCGAAGGGGACCATGCGTGTTTCTCGGTAGAGCCGCAGATAGACGCACAGAGCGAGCACCTCACTTCGTCACGTTTGCCCGTCCGCTGATCGCCGTCGAGTTCACCCCCTTCTCCTTGATCAGCGCGTAGAGCGGCTCGACGTCCGCCGGCACGGCCGCGGTGACGTTTTCCGCCCCCTTCTCGGTCAACACCACCGTGTCCTCCAGCCGGATATGGATCTTCTTTTCAGGGAACTGGAGGATCGGCTCCACGTTGAACACCACCCCGGTCACGAACGGCTTCTCCAGCCACGAGCCCGAGATGCCGCCCACGTCGTGCACCGCGATCCCTACGAAATGGCCGATGTACCGACCGGTGCCGAGAAAGGCGTCGCGGTAGCCGTGTCGCTTGTAGACCTGCTCTGCAGCGTCCTTCAGGCTGTTGAGCGTAGCGCCGGGCTTGATCGCGGCGATGATCGCATTCCGGGCCTCGAGCACGCACCGGTACATCTTCTCCTGCTCCGCGCTGAAGCGGCCGGAGACCGGCCAGGTGCGGGTGATGTCGGAGGTGTAGTACTCCCGGTCCGAGCCGTAGTCCATGTAGACGATCTCGCCCGACCGCATCTGCCGCCGGTTCTCCATGTAGTGCACGATCGGCGTGAGCGGGCCCGAGGGCACGATCGGCGGGAACGCGTCGCCGTCGGCGCCGAGCCGCGTGCTCACGTACTGCGCCGCGGCGGCGATCTCGTACTCGTACATCCCGGGCTTGGTGGCGCGAATCGCCTCGGCCGTCGCCTCGGCCCCCATCCGGCCGCTCCGCCGGAGCCGCTCGATCTCGTACGGCGTCTTCACCCAGCGTAGCTCATCGAGCAGCGGGCTCACGTCCGCCGCGTCGAGGTGCGACTCGGCCTGACGAATGCGCTCGATGGCGACGGCGTAGGGCTGCGGTTGCCCGAACACCGGGTGGTCCAGCGCCTGGGCGGCGAAGAGCTGCGTCTCGAAGCGGGCATGAATCTGCTCGTCGGGCGGGGTGAGCTGGAGGTAGAGCTTCTTCACCGCGGCGTCGTTCCCCGCGAAGCTCAGGAAGGTGTAGAAGCTCTCCATGGGCAGCACCGTGACCCCATAGCGATCCTGCGGGTTCTCGATGTCCCGGAGCTGGGGCTCCACGGACGGTCCGCCGAACTCCGGCCGCTTCACCGCGAACACCGCCGCGTTCTTGGTCGCGCCGTTCAGGACCAGGACCGTCCCCGGCTCCTTCAACCCCGTGAGGTAGTAGATAGTCGGGCGACTGCCGGAACCGGAGCGGATACGGATGCTCGATCCCGCCGAGGATGACGGCGATCCCGTCGGGGATCTTCTCCAGGAGCTTGTTGCGCCGGGCGGCGAACTCGGCCTTGTCGAAGTCCTGTGCGGCGAGTGTCGGGGGAAGGAGAAGGAGGAGAGCGAGCAGAGCCAGCCTGCGCATGGGTGCCTCAGTCATGTGGGTGGCAAGGGGGCGTAGCCCGATATGACGCCCATCGACCCTTCCGGGTTTCTCCCGGGCGCGATTCTCGCTTGTGAGTTCTCCCCACGGTCAAAAACCGCTGTGTGGATGTGAACGGGCCGACGATCGGGCAGAGCCGGAGTTACAGTGGAGGCGGGGTGCGCTCAGGGTGACAGAGCTACACCTGGCGCTCGTCACACCTCTCATCTCGGATCCCACCTGGCTCCAGCCGGATGCGGGTAAAAACCTGGGTCATGGAAACCTGACGGTAGGCGCAGAGCTGAGGCACGCGCCGCACCCGGAAGAACACGATGCACTGCCTCATGCTGCACTGCACCGACCTGCCCTCCCGCTCCAGCATTCCACCACGGGCGGCGAGCAGCCGCGGCCAGCTGCCAATCTCCCCGTGCTCCAGGACCCAGCGGGTGGAGTCCTCCGCCGCCGGCAGGTCGGTGTAGCCGTTCTGCAGCACGAACAGCTCGGCGCAGCGCCGCGCCATCGCTTCCATGTTCTCACCGAGGTCACGAACGAGCAGGCACCGCTGGGGGTCGTCCCGCAGCCAGGGCGCGACGTGGGTCGGGACTCGTCCCCCGGGTGCGCCGCAGGCGGCCAGAACGAGGATGACGAGAAGCAGGGCGCGCCTACGCGCGGCCCCGGACTTTGGCGAGCCACCATCGAAGGCCCACCAGAAGGAAGCGCCAATCATGGACGAACTCGGGCGGCTTGCCCTCGAAATAATGACCGACGAACTGGAAGATCCACCCTAGCACGAAGAGCGCGAGCGCCAGGGGCCACAGGCCCTCGACCAAGATCGCCGCCAGGAACAGAAGGATGGAGACGGCGATCAGGGGGATGCCGAAGGCGTGGCAGAGGCGGTTGACCGGGTGCTGGTGGCTCTGCTCGTAGCGGGCGATCCACTCGCTCATCGGTCGGTTGCCCAGCATCATGGCGACTCCCGGGTGTGCTCTAACATTGATCAAAAGCGGACGAGTACGCCAGCATCCCCGGCTCAGTTCCGGCCCGCGAGCGAGGGCCAGACCTCCTGGAGCGTGGTGCGGGCCCCCGTGCCGACGTTGATGGGCACACGGCGCTCCTCGCTCACAGCCCACGGATGGCCGACCCGCGACACGGTGCGCACGGAGTCGTAGTACCGCCGCAGGCTTTCCGCCGGCACGCCCAGCGTGATGACCACCTTCCCGGGGCGGTCGCCGGGGCCGAAGAACCAGTAGCTCCCAGCCGGGCTCACCACAGGTGGCAGGCGGAGTGCCGGACCGTAGAAGTCGAGCGCGCCGGCCTCGCCATAGTTCCCGGCGACCAGCACCGCCCGCGCACGCTGCTCCGGCGGCAGCGCCCGATACACCGCCGCCACGGCCTCGGCCTGCTCTTTCCAGCCCAGCATGTCTGCAAAGTCCTGCGGCAGGGCGCCCACCTCTCCCGTATTGGTTCTCACGGCTGCGGTCACGCCCAACGCGCGGGCGTACGCCGCCATCTCCAGCGGCGGGAGCACCGGCACGCCCAGCGGAAAGACGATCAGGAAGAAGGCGAAGAGCACCGCGACGGCGGCGGACTGCAGGATCTCTCCCTTGAGGCCGTGGGCCGCACGATCGAACATCACCGCGCCGGCCGCAAACAGCGTCGGGTACAGCGGGCCGGCGTAGTACGCCTTGCCCTGACTCAGCATCAGGAGGACGAAGGCCGCGGCGATGCTCCAACCCACGGGTCGGAAGGGCCGCAGCGCCGCGTCCATGAACAGGCCCACGAGCCCCGCACCCGCGAGGAGCATCGCCGGACCCCAGAGCAGCTGTCCCAGCAGGAAATCGAAGGGTCCGATCCGCTCCAGCTGGCTGGCGCGCAGGTCGGCCATCTGGCCGAGCACGGGAAACCCCAGCCGGACCTGACCGACAAGGCTCGGCGCGCCGAGCGCCAGCGCCACCGCCAGCCCCATCCACGGCCACCAGGTGAACCGGGCCTCGCGCAGCGGCGTCAGCAGCACGGCGACGAGAATGCCCAGGGCGATGAAGGCGATGGTGAACTTGGTCAGCAGCCCCAGCCCCGTCAGCACGCCAAGCAGGATCCATTCGCCCGGCCCATGGCCCCGGCAGAGCCGTACGAACGTGTACAGCAGCGCCGTCCAGATGAGCTGATCGAGGACGACGGGCTGGAGCAGGTTGGACGACCGGAGGAAGAGCGGACTGGTGAGCACGCAGAAGGCGGCCAGTCCTTGGGCGAATCTGCCGCCTCCCAGCTCCCGTGCGATCATGCCGGCGAGCACCACGATGGCCGCCCCGAACACCGCAGGGAGGAATCGGAGCGCGACGAGCGACTCCCCCAGGACCGCCCGGGACACCTCGGCGACCAGCGCGATCCCGGGAGGGAAGTCCATGCCCCAGAGCTCGAGGTGCCGGCCCATGGCCAGGTACAGCAGCTCGTCGCGGTGGATCCCGTACGGCGCGCGCGCGTTGACGGCCAGGTGAAGCGCGAGCTTGATCGCGGCCTGGAGCAGCACCAGGCCGGTGGCGAACGGGGGGCGCGGCGGAGGCCCGAGTCCGCTCGGGGTGGGTTCGCTCAACGGCTGCTCCGCGTGGGTTGGATGGGGCGGGGGCCAAGTATGCAACCATCCTGGCCTGGTTCGCCACTCAGGATCGCAGTGTCCCGGCTCGAGACGGCTTCACCGACGCGGAGACGAACCATGCGCGGCGACCTGGCGGCTTTGGTTCTGGCAGCATCCCTGGTGGCCGAGATCCTGGAGGCGCAGAGCGCCGGTGCGGGACGCGCCGGCCCCCGTGTTCTCCTTCCTCGGGACCGGGAGATCGCCCTCGCCCGCTCGGCGGCGCCCCCGGCGGTCTCCCGGGACGCCTCGGTCATGGTCCTGACCGAGCGCGGATTCGAGGTCGCGACGCGGGGGACCAACGGGGTGACCTGCGTGGTCAACCGCAGCCACCCCCAGAGCCTCGAGCCCCACTGTTTCGATGCCGAGGCCTCGGCGACGGTTCTCCAGATGGAGCTGCGTCGCACCGAGCTCCTGCGCGACGGAAAATCGGGGGAGGAGATCGACCGCGAGATCGCCGCCGGGCTGCTCAGCGGCAGGTATCGCCTTCCCAGGCGGCCGGCGATGAGCTACATGATGTCACGCGAGCAGGTGCTCTACAGCGACGAGGGTAGGAACGTCGGCCGGTGGCACCCCCACCTGATGATCTACTATCCCCACCTGACGCCGGCCGATCTCGGCCTCGCGGGCGAGCCCTCGACCGAGGCGGCGGTGGTGGTGGACGAGGGACAGGCCGTCTCCAGCATCATGATCGTGGTCAAGGATTTCACCGCACCGTGAGTGACGACCGGGTGCTCGCCGATGCGGTCGCGCGCTCAGGCGACGAGACCGCCTTTCGGGCGCTGTACCGGCGCCATACGCCGGCACTCTACCGGCTCGCGCTCCGCCTGGGCGGCGGCGACGGTCCCTGGGCCGAAGAGCTGGTCCAGCGTGCCTGGATCCGGGCGGTCGAGGGATTGAGCTCCTTCGCCTGGCGATCGAGCCTGTCCAGCTGGCTCGGGGGGATCGCCATCAACTGCGCCAGGGAGCTGTGGCGGGAGGCGCGGACGCGGGGCGAGACGGCGCTGGCCGAGGAGATCCCGGTTGCGGCGCCGAGGCTCCTCGCGCCCGAGGAGCGGGTGGATCTGGAGCGCGCGATCGAGAGACTGCCCGCCGGCTACCGCGAGGTCTTCGTGCTCCACGACGTGGAGGGCTATACCCACGAAGAGATCGGCGGCTTGCTCGGCATAGAGAGCGGAACGTCCAAGAGTCAGCTCTCGCGGGCGAGGCAGCGCCTTCGGGCGGCCCTTGCCCCCGCGGGCTGGCGCAGCGAGCGGAGGAACCGATGACAGGCATGGACGACGATCTCACGCCGGACGAGCGGGAGGCGCTGGGCCGACTCCCGCGGGAGTCCGCTCCGCCGCCGGCGCTGGAAGATGTGACGGTCGCGGCCCTCGCCCGGCGCCGACTGTTGCGCCGGACGCACCGGACGCTCCCGATTCGCCCGTGGCTCGCGATCGCCGCGTCGCTGCTGCTCTTCCTCGGCGGGCTGGCGATCGGTCGGCTGGGTCTGACCCCTCAGTCGGCGGAAGACGGCAGGCCGCGATTCGCGCTCTTCCTCTACGAGGGACCGGAGTACGACCAGCCTGCCCCGGAAGCGATGGCGCAACGGGTCCGGGAGTACGCCGCGTGGGCGACCGAGGAGCGTGAGAACGGCGTGGTCGAAGGCGGGGAAAAGCTGCGGGACGATGGCGACCTCGCGATCGAGCCGGATGGTAGGACGGACGAGGCCGCCGCGGTGCCCGGCATGTCTCGCCTCGCGGGGTACTTCGTGGTGCAGGCCGAAGATCGGCGCGCGGCGGCGGAGATCGCCCGCACCTGCCCGCACGTGCGCTACGGTGGCCGAATCGTGATCCGGGAGATCGAGCCGACCTAGGAGAGCGCCGGCTGCCGGAGTCGCGAGAGCACCGACCGGAGTGCGGCCAGAAATTCCTCGATCTCTGCGTCCCCGATCGCGGTGGAGAGGGTCCCGACGCCGCGAGGGTCGATCAGGATTCCCTCAACGTACAGGCCGAGGAAGATCCGGTGTCGGAGAGGCGCATCCGCACGCGCGGCGTCGCGGATGGTGCGCACCGGTCCTTCGGTGAGGTGAATGCCGAACACCGAGCCCAGCCCGGTGACGGAAGCAGGAACGCCGGCCTCGGCGAAGACCTGGTCCAGCGCCATCCGCAGGTGCTCGCCGGCCGCGTTGAGCCGCTCCACGGCCTCCCGAGTGAGGAGCTCCATGGTAGCGAGCCCGGCGGCGAGACTCACTGGGTTCGCGTTGTAGCTGCCGGGATGGGGAATGACTGGTGGGCCGCGCGAGGGATCGAACAGCTCCATGATCTCCTCCCGGCCACCGAATGCGCCGAGTGGCAGGCCGCCTCCGATCAGCTTGCCGAGGCAGCACATGTCCGGCTTGACGCCGAAGTGTTCCTCCGCGCCTCCGTACGACACCCGGAGACTCACCACTTCGTCGAACACGAGCAGGATCCCGAGTCGCCGGGTGGCCTCG
>DATLHD010000223.1:0-3588 GCA_035540075.1 Gemmatimonadales bacterium | reverse complement strand
ACCGGAGCGGGCGGTGTACCTGCTGGTGCAGGCCTGTCACTCGCTCTCGGAGGCGGAGTCGTACGGCCTGGTGCACCGGGACATCAAGCCGGCCAATATCTTCCTTTGCCGCTATGGGGAGGACTGCGACTTCGTCAAGGTGCTCGACTTCGGCCTGGTGAAGGCGTTCGGCGAGTCCGCGGGCGACGGTCGGCCCCGCAACGAGCCGGCGCTGACGCGGGAGAATCTGGTGCAGGGGACGCCGGCATTCATCGCACCGGAGCAGGCGCTGGGCGAGCCGGACCTCGATGCGCGAGTGGACATCTACGCCCTGGGTTGCGTGGCCTACTGGCTCCTGACCGGACAGTTCGTGTTCAACGCCGACACTACGATGGGCTATCTGGTCCAGCACATCCACACCCCGCCGCGACCGCCGTCCGAGATCGCGAGGTCGGCGATTCCCGCCTCGCTCGACCAGGTGATCCTCGCCTGTCTCGCCAAGGATCCGGCGCAGCGCCCGCAGACGGCGGGGGAGCTGTCCCGGCGGCTGACGGCCGTGGAGGGATCCGAGCGATGGAGCACCGCCACGGCCCGGGTCTGGTGGGACACGCACCTGCCCCTCGGCGCTGGATCACCGGCGTAGGTCACGATCGCGCCGCATGTGGCACCCCCAGCCCTTCGTCAAGCACGAGATCCCGGCGACCCGACCGCCGACCGCGGACGAGGCGGCGCGCTCGCTCTGGTTCGGCTCGCTGCGGATCGGCCGGCTCGACCTGAAGGAGCGCACGTGGGTCCCGGCGATGGTGCCTTGGCGAGCTACCGAGGATGGGCTGGTCACGCCGGAGGTGCTGGCTTGGTACGGGCGATTCGCGCGCGGTCAGCCCGGTGCGCTCGTAGTCGAGGCCACCGGCATTCGCGACATCCCGAGCGGACCGCTGCTTCGCATCGGCGACGACCGGTTCATCCCGGGCCTCGCCGAGCTGGTGCGCACCGTACAGCGGGCGAGCGGCGGGCGGACCCGGCTCTTCATCCAGATCATCGACTTCCTGCGGATTCGCCGCCGGCCCGAGCCCGCGCGGTACTTCCGCGAGTTCCTCGTCCTCACCGACCGGCACCGGACGCTGTTGCCGGGAACGGACGAAGCGATCAGGGATTCGCTGGCGCGCTTGCCCGAGGAGCAGTGGCCGCAGTACCTGAGCGACCGGGAGCTCGAGGCTCTGCGGTTCGGTGAGCGGGAGCGGGTCACCGACACCGAGCTGCCCCATATCCGGGACCTGCCTAAGGTGTTGCCTGGGCTGTTCGCCGGTGCGGCGCGCCGTGCGGAGGCGGCGGGATTCGACGGCGTGGAGCTGCACTTCGCCCACGCGTATACGATGGCATCCTTCCTGTCCCCGCTGAACCGGCGGGAGGACGGCTACGGCGGCTCGCCTGAGAACCGGGTGCGGCTGCCGCTCGAGGTGTACCGGGCCGTGCGTGGCGCCGTGGCCGACCGCTTCGTGGTGGGCTGCCGCTTCCTGGCGGAGGAGTGCATCGAGGAGGGTGGCGCCGCGGAGGATGCCGCATGGTTCGGGATGGAGCTCGCGCGGGCCGGGGTGGACTACCTCTCGCTCTCGCGTGGGGGCAAGTTCGAGGACGCGAAACAGCCGCGCGTCGGTTGGGCTCGCTATCCCTATACCGGGCCAAGCGGGTACGAATGCATGCCGACGGTGCGCTCCGATGCGCGAGGGCCTTTCGGACGCAACGTGCCGGCGAGCCGCGCGGTCCGGGAGGCTGTGCGCACCGCGGGCTGTCACACCCCGGTCGTCCTCTCGGGCGGAATCTCGACCTTCGAGCAGGCCGAGGCACTGCTCCGGGACGGTGCCGCGGACATCGTCGCTTCGGCCCGCCAGAGCCTCGCGGATCCGGACTGGTTCCGGAAGCTCCGGCTCGGCCTCGGCGACGAGGTGCGCCGCTGTGTCTTCACCAACTATTGCGAGGGCCTCGATCAGGTGCACAAGCCGGTGACCTGCAAGCTCTGGGACCACCTCGAACTGGAGGGCGACGACTCGCCGCGCACCGCCGATGGACGCCGACGGATGGTGGCCCCGGCGTGGGAGCCTGCGGCGCAATGAAGGTCTCCATCGTCGGGGCCGGACCCGCCGGCCTCTACCTCGCCATCCTCCTCAAGCGCGACGACCCCAGCCACCAGGTGACGGTCTTCGAGCGCAACCGGCTCGAGGACACCTTCGGTTTCGGGGTGGTGTTCTCCGACGAGACCCTCGAGAACCTGGGCGAGGCGGATGCGGGCACCGACCGCGCCATGATGGCGGCGGCGACGCGGTGGGAAGACATCGAGATCCATTACCGCGGGACCGTCATGCGATCCAGCGGCCACCGGTTCTCCGGGGTCGAGCGGCAGACGCTGCTGGAGCTGCTCGCCGGACGAGCCCAGGTGCTCGGCGCGGAGCTGCAGTGGCGGCAGGAGATCCGCGATCTCTCGGACTGCGGGCTCCCCAAGGCCGACCTGATCGTCGCGGCCGACGGGGCGGCCAGCCTGATTCGCGGTCAACTGGCCACCGAATTCCAGCCCCACCTCGACTGGCGCCGCAACCGCTTCGTCTGGCTCGGCACGACCCGCCCGTTCCCGGCCTTCACCTTTTACTTCAAGGAGTCGCCCGAGGGACTCTGGCGGACCCACGCGTACCAGTATGCACCGGGTCGTTCGACGTTCATCGTCGAGGCGCGAGAGGAGACCTGGAAGGCGAGCGGTCTGGCCGAGGACGACGAGGCGGCCACGATTGCGTACTTGGAGCGGTTGTTCGCGGACGAGCTTCAGGGCCACAGGCTGCTGGCGAACCGCTCGATCTGGCGTCGGTTCCCCACCGTGCGGAACGCGCGCTGGCACGCGGGCAACGTGGTGCTCCTGGGCGACGCGGCACACACCGTCCACTTCTCGGTGGGCTCCGGCACCAAGCTGGCGATGGAGGATTCGATCGCACTCGCCGCGGCGCTCCGCACGGAGCGCACCGTGCCGGCGGCACTCGAGGCGTACGAGGTCGGGCGGCGCCCACAGGTCGAGAGCCTCCAGCGCGCCGCGCAGGCGAGTCTCGAGTGGTTCGAGTCGGTGGAGCGCTACCACGACACCGAGCCGCTCCAGTTCGCGTTCAACCTGCTCACCAGGAGCCTCCGCATCACCCACGAGAACCTCAGGGTCCGCGACCCCGGTCTGGTCGAGCAGGTGAATCGCTGGTTCGCGGAGCAGGCCGTCCGGCAGAGCGGCCGCGCCGTGCCGCTCGATCCGCCTCCCCCGCCCATGTTCACGCCCTACCGCCTGCGCGAGCTGGTGCTGCCCAACCGCATCGTGGTGTCGTCCATGTGTCAGTATCGCGCGGTGGATGGGCTGCCGAACGACTGGCATCTGGTGCACCTGGCCAGCCGCGCGATCGGGGGCGCGGGACTGGTGATGACGGAGATGACGGACGTGAGCCCCGAGGGGCGGATCACACCGGGTTGCGCGGGGATGTACCTCCCGGAGCACGCGATCGCCTGGAAGCGGATCGTGGACTTCGTGCACCAGGAGAGCGGGGCCGCGATGGGGATGCAGCTCTCGCATGCCGGCCGGAAGGGATC
>DATLHD010000222.1:0-16487 GCA_035540075.1 Gemmatimonadales bacterium | reverse complement strand
GCGTTGAACGCCGTCCCCACGACGAACACCTGGGCGTTGGCGATGGGGGCGCCGGCCTGATCGCGCACCCTGCCTTCGATCTTACCGGTCGAGCCCTGGCCGAGGAGCGTGCCCGCTCCCAGGGCCAGCCCGACCGCCGCGAGCGCGAGTCCTCGCGCTGCGCGTGCGAAGGCGCTGACACGGCTTTGCTTCATGAGTACGTCCTCCGAAGACGTGAACCTGCAGGTACCGCGATTTTGGAGCGGGGAGGGCACACTCCTCCCCTCAGAGGCTCATAGGCCTACGCTGGGATGTGACTGCAGTGGGAGTTCTGCCTGCATTGAGGGAACGGAGATGTCCGCTTCGCGACAGAAAGAAATGCGACGACCGCGGCCCGGTCGGCTGCCTAATATGGAGCGCACAAAAATGCGTGTCAAGGAAACGTCACGGCGAACCACGGTCCATGCTGTTCCACGTAACTCTCTGAAACCGAGCCGGTTGCCCTATGAAACGCGGCCGAGCTTCGGAGGCAGTCGCCTTGTCGCTGGGAAGTGGCGGACAAAAACCGACGCGATGTTACCGGCGATCGGGTGTGGAGTCAATAGGTGGTAGGCCGTAGGCGCGGAAGGCGGCCCGGTCTGCTTACCGCCTAATCGTAGATCTCCGCCGCGGCCGTCCGCCACACGCATGCGTCGTCGCCCCGCCCCCGGCAGCGATCGTGGAGCATCGCCCCTTCGAACCCGGTGACCCGCCGCAGCAGCTCCCCATAGGCCGCCCCATAGAAGTCGCAGGCGGAGCCGTCGGGCAATGCTCGCACCGAGAGCGGCTCGGCCATCCGAACCTGGACGCCTTCGGGCACCGAACCCAGGTCTCCGCCGAAGGCGCGCCGCGCGAGATGGGCCGCCGAGCGCTGCGCGATCCGCCGGGCGAGCCCCGCGGCGCCGGACCGGGAGAAGGTCCACGCCGGCCGCGGGTGCACCCTGGTGGCATACCGCGCCGCCCGCCGGCCGGCGTCGGCGAAGGCCAGCGGCGAGTCGGCCCGACGTCCCACCAGTCGCAGCACCGAGACGACCTCGTCGAGGTCCACCCCACCGTCCTTCCCCGCGACCTGGCGATAGCGCTGGATCTGCGCCGCCACGGTCGGGCTCAGGCCCAGGCGCCGCACCGCGATCTCCTCGGCCAGCTCATCGAGGCCGTCCTCGAGCGGAGTGTCGAGGTTGCGGATCGCTTCGAGCAGGCTGAGCGGAATGAGGGCCGGAACTGTCGCTGGCGTGGGCACGGTGGGTCGGCGGGAACATAGTGCGGCCTCCACTTGCTAACCAGGGGTCCCTTGCGTCGGGACGGAGGCTCCGGAACATTCCCGCATGGCCGAGCCTTCCGCTCCCTCCGTACGCTCGTTCGACGACGAGGCCCTGCCCCACCTGGATGCGCTGTACCGGGTGGCGCTGCGGCTGACGAGCGACCCGGCGCAGGCGGAGGACCTGGTGCAGGACACCATGCTCAAGGCGTACCGATCCTGGCGGCAGTACCGCCCGGGCACCAACGCCAAGGGGTGGCTCCTCACCATCCTCCGGAACACCTTCATCAACTCCTACCGGCGACGGAAGCTGGAGCCGGTGGCGATGGATCTGGAGGCGATCGAGCCCCACGCGCTCTATCGCGCGGTGGCGACGGCCGACCCGGAGGGCAGTTTCTTCGGGCAGCTGGTGGACGAAAAGGTGCTCGAGGCGGTGGACGCCCTGCCACCCGAGTTTCGCGAGGTGCTGGTACTGAGTGATGTGGAAGGATTGCGGTACGCCGAGATCGCGGAAGCGCTGCAGGTCCCGGTGGGGACGGTGAAGTCACGTCTCTTCCGAGCCCGGCGGCTGCTGCAGGCCCGGCTCTACACCTACGCGGTAGAGATGGGCTACATCAAGCCGAGGGAAGGCGCGCATGGGTGAAGCGATCGACTGCCGCGAAGCGAAGGAGCGGCTCACCGACTACCTGAAGCAGGAGCTCACGGTTGAGCTGGCGGTCGAGGTGCACGAGCACCTGGTTCGTTGCCGCAGCTGCTTCGGCCGGGCGAAGTTCGAGGAGACGCTGGTCCAGCTCCTCGAGGCCCGGGCTCGGAAGGTGACCTGCCCCGACGCCTTGCGTGAGCGGATCTCCGTCCTGCTGCGCGCGGAGGCTGAGCGGAGCTGAGCGCCGGCGCCCTCGCCGCGGCGCTCGCCGGATCGGCTGCCGCTGCGCTGCTGGCGCACCGGGCGGGAACCCTCAGCCGATCCGGGACGGTCGCCGCGTGGATGGTGGGAAGCGCGGTGCTGGCGGGCACCGGGTGGCAAGGCGGCGGAGTTCTCGCCGCCTTCTTCGTGTCCAGCAGCCTGATCTCCCGCGGCGCGCCGGCACCCCGCGGGCTCGATCCCAAGGGCGAGCGCCGGGACCACCGGCAGGTGCTCGCCAACGGCGGCGTCGCGGCCGCGGTGGCACTCGTCGGCCTCCACGATACTCCGCTGGGACTCTGGCTGCTGACGGCTGCGCTCGCCGCGGCGGCAGCCGACACCTGGGCCACCGCGCTCGGGGCGCGGAGCGCCACCGCGCCCCGATTGCTCCTCGGCGGCCGCGCGGTCCCGCCGGGCACCAGCGGCGGCGTCACCCCGCTCGGCACCCTGGGAGGAGCCGCCGGCGCGCTCGGCGTCGCCACGCTCGGCGCGCTCCTGTCCGGGATCTCCACCCTGCTTCCGGTCGCGGCGCTGGTAGGTTTCGGTGGCATGACGCTCGACTCCGCGCTCGGCGGCGCCCAGGGCAGATTTCGCTGCCCACGGTGCGCGGAGCCCAGTGAATGGCCGAGACACCGCTGCGGGACCGCGACGGTCCACGAGGGAGGTCTCGCATGGCTGGACAACGACGGTGTGAACCTCGCCTCGTCCGCGGCGGCAGCCCTCATCGCCGGGGTCGCCTGGGGCCTGCTGTGCCCTTGCACGTGAGCGCTGAGCGTGCCTGAGCTCGATCGGGTCGACGTCCTCGTGGTCGGCGCCGGGCCCGCGGGCAGCGCGACCGCGCGTCTGCTCGCGGACGCGGGACGCTCCGTGCTCGTGGTGGACCGGGCCGAGTTCCCTCGCGACAAGCCCTGCTCCGAGTACATGAGCCCCGAGACGGTGCGTATTCTCGACCGCCTCGGCGTGGTCGGCGCCCTGGAAGCGGCCGGCGCCGTGCCGCTCGCCGGAACCACGGTCACCGCGGCGCGCGGTGCGCGGCTCCACGGGCGCTTCGCGCTGGCGGGGCGCCGGCCGTTCCGTCCGACCGGCCTCTCGGTGTCGCGCCGGATCCTCGACCACCGGCTGGTCGCTGCCGCGCGCCGAGCGGGGGCGAGCGTGCTGGAGCGCACCGCGGTCGAAGCGCTGGCGCACGATCCTGCCGGCGTCGCGGGCGTAGTGGTTCGCGACGCGGATGGCGACCGCCGGACGATCACCGCCCGACTCACGATCGGCGCGGACGGGCTCCGCTCCGTCGTGGGCCGCCGGCTCGGCGGGTGGAGCCAGGGCGGGCTCCGGCGGGTTGCCTTCGTCGCCCACGTGGAAGGCGTGGAAGAGATGGGGGACACCGCGGAGATGTTCGTGGGCCGGCGCGGGTACCTCGGGCTGAACCCGATCGGTGGCGGCCGAACCAATGTCGCGCTGGTGGTGCCGCTGCGCCGGGCCGGCGCGGCGCGCGGCCGGACGGAGGAGTTCTTCCTCGAGGCGCTGCGCGACTTTCCCGGCGTGAGTCGGCGGGTCGGGCTGGGCCGGCTGGTGCGACGCGTGCTCGCCACCGGGCCGTTCGCCGCGCGCTCCGGCCGGGTCACCGCCGACGGTGCCGCCCTCGTCGGCGACGCCGCCGATTTCTTCGATCCCTTCACCGGCGAAGGGATCTACAGCGCGCTGCGGGGCGCGGAGCTGCTGGCGGAGACGGCCGACGCGGCCCTGGCGCGTCCGGGGCGGGTCACGGCCGATGCCATGGCGCCTTATCGGCGCGCCCGCCTCCGGGCGTTCTGCGGCAAGTGGGCGGTCGAGCGCCTGATCGGCTACGGGATGCACTTCCCCGACCTGTTCGACCGTGCCGTGGAACGGCTCGCACGCCGCGGCCTCGCCCACACGCTGATCGGCGTGACCGCCGATTTCGTCCCCGCACGGGCAGTGCTCAACCCGGTCTTTCTCGCCAGGATGCTGCTCTGAACGCCACCGACGTCGACCCCGCCCAGTTCCGCGAGCTCATGGGGCGATTCGCCACCGGCGTGACGATCCTCACCGTGAACGGAACGGGGGACCGCCCGCTGGGCATGACCGCGAGCAGTCTCGCGTCGGTGTCCCTGGTCCCGCCGCTGGTCTCGGTGTGTGTGGACCACGAGGCCGAGCTGCACGACACCATCCTGGCCTCGCAGATATTCGTGGTGAACGTCCTCGAGAGCCACCAGGAGTCGCTCTCCCGTCGCTTCGCCGACCATCACGAGGACCGCTTCGACGGCATCGGCTACCATCGAAGCCCCGAGGGCCTCGTGCTGCTGGACGGCGCGCTGGCCCACATCGAGTGCGACCGCTTCGCGACCTATCCCGGCGGGGACCATACGATCGTCATCGGCCGGGTGATCGGCGGCACCACCGGCGATGGCCGCCCGCTGCTCTACTACCGTGGCGGCTACGGAGCGCTCGGATGATGACCGGACACCTTGGCGTCTCCTCCCTCGGCACCGAGCTGCTGGACGACCCGGCCGCCGATCCCGCGGTGGTGACGCGCTCGCTCCGCAACGTGGCGCGTGCCAACCGCTGGTTCGGCGGTGCCGCCGCCGTGCGGTACGGCCTGGGACTGCTGCTGCGCGACTTGCCCCGCGGCCAGCCGATCACGCTGCTCGACCTGGGCACCGGTGCGGGCGATCTCCCTCGCCGCGCCGTCGGCTGGGCCCGCCGCCGGGGACACCTGCTGCGGCCGCTCGGCCTGGAGCTGAGCCGGCCGGCGGCGGCGTTGGCTGCGAGCGCCGGCGTGCCGTGCGCCGTCGCCTGTGCCGGCGCGCCCCCACTCAAGCAGCGATCGGTGGACATTGTGCTGGTGAGCCAGGTGGCCCACCATTTCACGCGGGAGTCCGCGATTCGCCTGATGCGCACCTGCGACGCGCTGGCGCGGTTGGGGGTCGTCGTCGCCGACCTCCGACGCGGGCGGCTGGCGCCGCTCGCCTTCCGGGTGGGATCGACGGCGCTCGGCTTCGATCCGATCACCAAGGCGGACGGACTGACCTCGATTCGGCGCGGTTACACCACTGGCGAGCTGCGCGAGCTCCTCCTCGTGGCGGGCGTTCGCGCGCGGGTGTCGCGGCGGCCGGGATACCGCCTGGTCGCGACCTGGCGGACCGTGTCGTGAGGACCGTCGATCGCTCCCACATGCGCGCCCCGCTGGCGCGAGTCTTCCAGGCCGCCGCCGAGGTGGAGCGCTGGCCCGAGCTGTTGCCCCATTATCGTTGGGTCCGCATGCTCGAGCGCGGCGCTGAGGGGGGCGTGGTGGAGATGGCCGCCTGGCGGCCTTTCGGCCCGGTCGGGTATCCCACCTGGTGGGTCTCGGAGATGCGGGTGGATCGCGCGACGCCGACGGTGCACTACCGGCACGTCCGCGGCATCACGACCGGCATGGACGTCGTCTGGCGGTTCGCCCCCGACGGCGACGGCACCGAGGTGAGCATCGTGCACGAGTGGAGCGGGCCCGCGTGGCCCTTGATCTCCAAGCCCGCCGCAGAGCTGGTGATCGGACCCGTGTTCATCCACGGCATCGCCTCGCGCACGCTCGCGGGGATCAAGCGGCACGTCGAAGGCGCGGGGCCCCAGTGACCGCGGCCTCGCTCCTCCGTCGCGTCGTCGTGACCGGGATTGGAGCCATAACCCCCATCGGGATGGGGGTCGAGGGACTCTGGGACGGGCTTCAGGGCCGGCGCTCCGCCATCCGGGCGATCACCCGCTTCGACGCCAGCGTGTTCAAGTCCCGAATCGCCGGCGAGGTGGACGGGTTCCACGCCACCGACCACATCGAGGAGCGTCGCGTCCGCCGGCTGGACCGCTACTCGCAGTTCACCATCGCGGCTACCAGGATGGCTCTTGCGGATGCGCACCTGGACCTCCGACGGGAAGACTGCGACCGGGTCGGCGCGATGATGGGCACGGCGCTCGGCGGAGTGGCCTACGGTGAGGCGCAGTACCACGCCTTTCTGACCCAAGGCCCGCGCGCCGTGGATCCCGCCCTGGCGCTCACCGTTTTCGCCGGGGCCGCAAGCTGCAACATCGCCATCGAGTTCGGCTGCACCGGCCCCAACGCCACCAACGGGATGAGCTGCGCGTCGGGCGCCATCGCGATCGGGGAGGGGTTCCGCGCCATCGCCAGGGGCGAGGCGGACGTGATGATCGCGGGCGGGGCGGAGGCGCCGCTCGCTCCGCTCTGCTTCGGCGCCTTCTCCATCATCCGCGCGATGTCCACGCGGAACGACGATCCGGCCCACGCGAGCCGCCCGTTCGATGCCGACCGGGACGGGTTCGTCATGGCGGAGGGCTCCGCCGTGCTGGTCCTGGAGGAGCGGGAGCGCGCCCTTGCCCGGGGCGCGCCGGTTTACATCGAGATCTGCGGCTTCGGCCTCACCAACGACGCCTACCACATGACCGCGCCCCGCCCCGACGGCAGTCAGGCCGCCCGCTGCATGCGCAACGCGCTGGCGGAGGCCCGCGTCGCCACGGCGGAGGTGGGCTACATCAATGCCCACGGGTCTTCGACGCCGCTCAACGATCCCACGGAGGTGTCTTCCATCAAGCAGGTGTTCGGGGAGCACGCCTACCGACTCGCCCTGAGCGGCACCAAGGGCTACTACGGCCACGCGCTCGGCGCGAGCGGCGCGTTCGAGGCCGCGATCTGCGCCTTGGCCAGCCGACGCCGGTGGTTCCCGCCGACCGTGAACCTCGAGCGGCCCGATCCCGCCTGCGACCTGGACCACGTCATCGGCGAGGGCCGGCGGCTCGATCCCGACTACGTGCTGAGCAACTCGTTCGGCTTCGGGGGGATCAACGCGGCGCTGGTGTTTCGGAAGACGGACGCCTAGATTCGCGGCCGATTCGCGACCTCACTACGGAGTAAACGGAATGCCTTCCCTGTTTCGCCGCTCGTTCGCTGAGCTGCTGGGTACCTTCGCGCTGGTGTTCATCGGCGCCGGATCGGTGGCCAGCAAGTACTTCCCCGAGGCCACCTACGGCATCTTCGGCGTGGCGGTGGCCCACGGCCTGGTGCTGGCCGTCATGGTCACGGCACTCCTTGGCATCTCGGGGGGGCATCTGAACCCCGCGGTCACGCTGGGCCTGATGGCGGTCCGACGGACCGATCTCAGGACCGGGCTGGCGTACATCGTCGCCCAGCTGCTGGGCGCCGTGCTGGCGGCGCTGCTGATCAAGGTGGTCTACCCGCTCGGGGTGGTGCGCCCCATCTCCCTGGGCACCCCGACCATCGCCAACACCATCCAGTTCCACCAGGCAATGATCATGGAAGGGGTGATGGCGTTCTTCCTGGTCTCCGCCGTCTTCGGCACCTGCATCAACCCCAGCGCGCCCCGTCTGGGGGGCCTCGGCATCGGGCTCACGCTGATGTTCGACATCCTGGTGGGCGGCCCGCTCACCGGCGCGGCGGTGAACCCGGCGCGGGCCTTCGGCCCCGCGCTGGTCTCGGGCCGGTGGGTGGGACATCTGGTCTACTGGATCGGACCGATCGTGGGCGGGGTGCTGGCGGCGCTGCTATGGGAGTATGTGCTGTTGAAGGACATCAAGCGGGAACCGTGACTCTTGGGGGCAGTGTCACCCCGAGCGCAGCGAAGGGGGCCATGCTCGATATGGTCCCCTTCACTTCGTTCAGGGTGATTCCCTCGCGGCCCTCTCGATCGCCCGCCGGGCCCGACGCATCAGCATCACCGCATACCCGACGAGAATGACTGCGGTAGCCGCGTAGGCCGCCACCATGTACCCCCCGTTGTCAGGCGGCATCGAGCCTGCCCTCCGTCTCCTCCTCCGCCAGCGCCAGCCCGTAGCGGATGGTGACCAGCCCGATGAAGAGCACCAGGAACACCAGGGCCGAGACGAGCAGGGTCCGCAGCATCTCCGGCGGCAGCGAGGGCGCGCTCGGCTTGAGCACGATGGGCTGCGGGTGCAGCGTGCGGAAGAGATAGACGCTCAGATGAATGAAGGGCACCAGCAGCAGACCCAGCACCCCCACGACCGCGCTGAAGCGGGCGCGCTCGCCCGGGTCGTGCAGCGCGGCGCGGAGCGCCAGGTAGCCGACGAAGAGAAAGAAGAGGAAGAGCGTCAGCGTGAGCCGCGCGTCCCAGGTCCACCAGGTGCCCCAGATGGGCTTGGCCCAGATCGGCCCCGTGGTCAGCATCACCACCCCGAGCGCGACTCCTACCTCCGCGGATGACGCCGCCAGCCGATCGAGCCGGCGGTCGTTGAGCCACAGGAAGAGCCCGCCGCAGAGCCCCACCACCGAGAAGGCCAGCAGCGCGTTCCAGGCCGCGGGCACGTGGAGATAGAAGATCTTCTGCGCCAGCCCCTGGCGCATCTCCGTGGGAGTGAACTTCAGCGCCAGCACGTACACCCCCGCGAGCGCCACCAGGCCGACCAGCGTGATCGCGGTCCCGGTGCGCACGTAGGCACGAGCCGCCGTTGCGCTCATTCGTCCACCACCGAGGTGAAGGCCATGGTGCAGATGGTCACGAACACCACGTCGTAGAGGGCGAGTAACCTAAGCCATCCCAACATCTCGCTCAACGGACGGTCGGCCAGCAGCCGCGCCGTCACCTGGACCGCGCCGATGAGCGGCGGGACCATGAAGGGCAGCAGCAGCACCGGCAGCATCAGCTCGGCGAAACGGGTCCGCACCGCCATGGCGCTGAACAGGGTCCCCACCGCCACGAACCCGATCGTCGCCAGCACCGTGACGCCGAGCAGGCCCGGCAGGGCGTGCCCCAGGTCCACGTTGAAGAACAGCACGAACAGAGGAAGCGTGATCGCCTCCACCGCACCGACGAAGGCGAGGTTGGCGATCAGCTTCCCCAGGAACACCGCGCCCCGTGGCACCGGCGCGAGCAGCAGCCCATCGAGCGCCCCGTTCTCCCGCTCGACGGTGAACGCCCGGTTGAGCGCCACCATGGCCGCGAGCGCAAAGGTCACCCAGAGCACGCTGGGGGCGAGATCCACCGAGGCCACCGCGGTCGGGTCGCGCGCGAAGTTGAAGATGACCAGCACCAGGGCGGCGAAAACCACCGCCGACAGCAGCGCCGTGCGGCTCCGCAGCTCGGCGCGGATGTCCTTGGCCGCGATCGCCAGCACCAGCCCGAGCACGTCAGGCACCGACCAATCCCTGGTACCGGGGAAGGAACGCCTCCAGCGCACCAGGGCGCGGCTCGTCGCAGGCCCATTCTCCCTCGGCGAGCACCGCGATCCGGGTCGCGACGCCCCACACCTCGCCCAGCCGGTGGGTCACGATCACCATCCCGAGCCCCGCGGCGAGCCCCGCGGCGAGGTCGCTCCGCAGCCGCTCCGCCGACTCGGCGTCCAGCGCCGTGAACGGCTCGTCGAGCAGGAGAACCCGAGGCCCGTGGATGAGCGCGCGCGCGATCGCCGCCCGCTGCGTCATGCCCCGACTCAGCCGCCGAGGCGACTCGTCCGCGCGGCTGGTGAGCCCGGCCGCCTCGAGTGCCGCCCGAGCCGCCTCGCCCGGTCTCGCCAGCCGGTAGAGTCGGGCCGCGAAGGTCAGGTTCTGCGCCAGGGTCAGGTCGTCGTAGAGCAGCGACTGGTGGGAGACGAAACCGATGCCGCGCCGGCCGGCCGAGCTCTCACCACGTACCGGGTGCCCCAGCACGCGGACCTCGCCCGCCTCGGGCCGCATCAGACCCGCGAGGATCCGGAGCAGCGTCGTCTTGCCCGCCCCGTTGGGACCGGCGACGACGACCGCCTCGCCCGGACGCACGGCGAGGTCGAGCCCCCGCAGCACCCGCAGTCCACCGAACGAACGCCTCAGCCCGCGTGCTTCCAGCAGCGCCGTTCCGTCGGCGCCGTCAGAGGACGGCATCGATGCGGGCGCCGAGCTCGTCGAGTCGAAAGGGTTTGACGATGTAACCCGAGTGCGGAAGGTCGAGCACCTTGAGCTGCGGCTCGATGCTCAGGTAGGCGGTGGTGATGATGACTGGGAGATCGGGGTGTGAGACGCGGATCCGCCGCAGCAGCTCGATGCCGTCGGTATCAGGCAGCCGCATGTCGAGCACCGCGACCTCGGGCTGGTGCTGCTCCAGCTTCTCCATGGCCTCGGCGCCGTTGCTTGCGAACGCGAGATCGTACCGGGGCCGAAAGGCCCGGTCGTAGCTGAGCCGGAGCGCCGGCTCGTCCTCAACGATGAGCACCCGCCGTCGGCGCGTCGCCTGGGTCATGCCTCGCACCCCGCGAACCGGTACCGCGCGGCACCGTGGTTTAAGGAGTGAGACGTCAGCGGGGTACACTAATGGGTCGCGGGGGACGCGTCCATAGCCGAACGCGCCCAGCGGACGGAGCGACCGCTCAGTCATTCACGGCTTCGACCTGGAACAGATCGTAGAGCTTGGTGAGGACGAGGAGGAAGCGGATTTCCTCGTTGGGATGGCGCAGCACGACGGCCTGGCGTCGCTCGGCGGCACGGCGCTGGATCAGCATCAGCGCGCCCAGACCTGCGGAATCGATGTACCGGGTGTGGCCCAGGTCGATCACCAGCCGACCGGTCCCTTCGGGCATCTGTTCCAGCAGCTGGATGGCCGCCTGGCGGATCTGCACTCGGGTTTCGAGCCCGAGCGTGTCGGGCGCGGAAAGGCCGCGTTCCAACTCCTGCGGGGTCCTCATCGATACTCCTTCGGCACCGAGCTATCTCACCATCGACCGGCGAGACCTCTAGTTTTGCGGCCCCGGATCACTCCGGGTGTGCTCTTATCGGGCGGATCGACGCCTCGCCGGACGGTTGTGTCGCGGCTGCGCCAAGAGAAGGCGAGTCCGATGCCAGCGGGGATAAGCCGGGCGAGCCTAATTACTTACGCATGGCCCTGACCCCGTCGGTGACAACCGTTGCGGTGTACTCCGCGAGATTCTACCGCAAACGACGTGGAACGGCTAGAACTGGATCTGCGCGCCGAGCTCGACGACCCGATTCGGTGGGAGACCGAAGAAGGTGGTGGCCGAGCGAGCATTTCTGGTCATGAGAGCGAAGAGCCGCTTCCGCCACATGGACATGCGGCCGATGGCCTCGGGCACCGGCGCCGTCGGTGGCGTGTTCCGGGAAACGATCAGCGTCTCACGGCCCAAGTAGAAGCTGGTCTCCATCGGCTTGATGGCGACCGGGTTGCCGTCGAGCCCCGGCCTGCTCAGGAGCGAGAGCGCCGCCGGGACGTCGGGGGACTCCATGAAACCGTAGTGGGCAATCACCTTGTAGAACCCCTGTCCGAGCACCTCGCACTGCACCCGCTCATCCTCGTCCACCGCAGGGATCTCCTCGGTCACTACCGACATCAGGATCACCTTGTCGTGCAGCACCTTGTTGTGCTTGAGGTGGTGCAGGAGCACCGGCGGCGCGCCGCCGATGTCCGGTGTCAGGAAGACCGCGGTGCCGGGGACCCGTGGCGGCTGCCGGCGGCCGACATCGGCAAGAAACAGATCCATGCCCAGGGTGTTCTCGTGGACGATCGCCTGGAGCCGGTTACGGCCCCGGTTCCACGTCGTCATCAGCAGGTAGACGCCGAGCCCGACGGCGATCGGGAACCATCCTCCCTCCCCGATCTTGATGATGTTGGCGCTGAAGAAGGCGACGTCCACCAGCAGAAACAGCGCCGTGAGCGACCGGGCACGCCATTTGGGCCAGTGCCACCGGTCGCAGGCCACCGTATGGAACAGCAGCGTCGTGATCAGCATCGTGCCGGTGACGGCGATACCGTACGCGGCCGCCAGGTTGGTGGAGCTCTGGTATCCGACCACGAGCGCCAGGCAGCCGACCCAGAGCGCCCAGTTCACCTCCGGGATGTAGATCTGCCCGATCTGGCTCCTGGAGGTGTGGACGATCGTCACCCTGGGGATGTACCCCAGCTGCACCGCCTGCCGCGTAAGGGAGAAGGCCCCCGAGATGAGCGCCTGCGAGGCGACGATGGCGGCGGCGGTGGCGATACCAACCATCGGATAGGCCGCCCAGGTCGGAGCCAAGGAGAAGAATGGATTGATACTGGCGGACGGCTCTACCAGCAGGAGGGCCGCCTGGCCGAAGTAGTTGATGACGAGGCAGGGGAGCACCACAGCGAACCACGCGAGCCGGATGGGGACCCTGCCGAAATGCCCCATGTCGGCGTACAGGGCCTCCGCGCCCGTGACCGCCAGGACGACCGAGCTCAGGATCAGGAACCCCTGGAGACCGTCCCTGGCGAAGAACTCCATGGCGTACCAGGGACTGATCGCCTTGAGCACCTCCGGCGCCATTGCGATCCCCCGGATGCCGAGCAGCGCGATGGACGTGAACCAGAGCGTCATGACCGGCCCGAACATCCGGCCGATCTGCGCCGTACCCCGCTTCTGCAACGCGAAGATGGCTGTGAGAATCAGCGCGCCCAGCGGCCAGACCCAGCGATGCAGCGCGGGTGCCGCCACGGCCAATCCCTCGATGGCGCCGAGCACGGAGATCGCGGGCGTGATCACGCCGTCGCCGTACAGCAGGGCCGCCCCGAACAGGCCCAGCGCCACCAGCACCGGCCGCAGCCCCCGGGCCCGAGCCAGCGGCCGGACCAGGGCGAGCAGCGCGAAGATGCCGCCCTCGCCCCGGTTGTCGGCCCGGAGCACGAAGGAGACGTACTTGAACGAAACGATGAAGTTGATGGACCAGAAGATCAGCGAGGTGACGCCGATGATGTTGTCGGGCGTCGGCGAAACGCTGTGATGTCCGGTGAAGCACTCCTTGATCGTATACAGCGGGCTCGTTCCGATGTCCCCGTACACCACGCCGAGAGCCGTGAAGGCCAGGCCGGCCACCGCCTTCCGGGACGGCGACGCCTTGGTCTGCGACACTCAGGCGTCCCCGAGGCCCGTAGGTGTGCTTTCCTCGTCGTCGCTCACGGGGTGGGCGGGCTCAGCGAGTCCACCAGTCGCCGGATTGCGTCCGAGTCGATCCGGCCTCGATAGAGCCGATTGCCCACCAGCAGCGTCGGCGTCGATGACACGCCGGCCTGGGCGCCCTCCTCGTAGCTGGCCTGGATTCGCCCGGCGTACTTGCCGGACTCCATGCACTGGTCGTACTTGCCCAGGTCCATCCCCAATGCCTTGGCGTATTCTCGGAAGTTGTCGCTCGCGTCCTGCGCCGCGGACCACTCAGCCTGCCCCTCGTAGATCCGCTCGTGCTGCTCCCAGTACTTCCCCTGCTCGTCGGCGCAGGCCGCGGAATGCGCGGCCACTCGCGAGAACTGATGCTGCTGGAGCGGAAAGTCACGGTACCGCCAGCGGAGCCGGCCCGTCTTGATCAGCCGCTCGTCGATGGTCGGCATCTGCAGGGTGGCGAAGGTCTGGCAGAAGGGACACTGGTAGTCGGCGTACTCGGTGATCTCCACCGGCGCGCTCGCCGACCCTCTGGTGTACCCCCGGAAGCCGGCCGTATCGGAGGGCTGGATGGTGACGTTGACGGGGATGCTCGAGACCTTGGGCCGGGTCAGCAGAAAGCCGAGAGCGCCGAGCCCGAGCACGGCGACGCCGGCGAGAATGGCGTAGAAGCGCTTCATTCCTGGCGTCGCCGCCATGGCTCGTCGTCCTCCGAGTCGTCGTTGGTGAAGAGATCGGGGCGCTGGGCGTCTTCCACGATGCGGCGGCTGTCCGCCACCTCTGGGGTGTCGTAGGTACTGCGTACCTCGTAGTGAAACAGCTCGCTCCGCGCGTCGCCCATCAGCCGGAGGAGCTCGGGAGCCCCCCGCAACAGCTGCCCGGCCTGATCCAGCTCCTGGATCCGCCGGGCCAGCACCCTGAGGAGGTCCGCCAGGCGGTCCGCTCGGGCGTCATCGTACACTTCGTCGTGTTCGGCCATGCTGCGGCTAATGATAATAGGAGGGGCGGTGTGGGTCGCGTCACCGAACTGGACGGTCCGTGGTCCGAATTTGGCAGTGGATCGGGGGCTGGAGTCCCTCGGAAGCGAGTGAGCCGGGCCTTTGCACCAAAAGGTGCAAAGTGGTTATATTCATACTGGCCCTCACCCTACACCCACGGCGGCCCGCCGTGAGAAGGAAGGTAGATGAAGACGAAGAACCTCCGGCGCGAATCCGAAGCGGTGTCGTTCTCGCAGGCCCGTGACGAGATGTTCAGTCACATCCTCCGCTGCGGCGTCATCGACGCCCTCCCGGAGCATCAGAAGGACTGGCTCGACGACACGATGCTGTACCTGGCCGATCGGTACGAGGACCTGACCAAGGAAGAGCTCGACCAGCTCCGCGTTCTCGGCGAGCGGTTCAGCCAGCCGGTCCAGCGAAAGGCCGAAGCAGCCACGGGCGCCGCCTGAGCCCTGTTGCAAGACGCAGCGCCCCGGGAGCTTTCCCGGGGCGCTTTTGCCTTCAGCGGACCAGATACCACCAGTCGGGGAACCAGCGCCAGCGATAGCCCGCCGAGAGCCGGGCACCTCCGCCCACCCCGGCCTCGACGAACCATCCCGATGCCGCCCCTGGGCGGCTCTCGATTCCCGCCGCTACAACCAGGTAGCCTTGATCCGTCCGGCCGCCCACGGCGGCGACGCCGCCTGCCAGGTAGATCGCGCTCCCCTCGCGTCGCGTGGGCGCCAGCAGAAAGTGACCCAGCAACTCGCCCCGCCAGGCCACCTCTCCGCCCGACCCGCCGAGTCCCAGGCTCGCCGAAAGTCGGGCTCGTCGCGCTGGGCGCCAGGCGGCATAGACCCCACCGACTGCGAGCGCGGGATCGGATAGGGTGCCGATGGCCTGGATGCCCAGTTCTTTGACCTGCTGGGCGCCGGCAGGCGGAGCGGCGGCCGCGAGCGCCGCCACCGCGCTAAGCCAGCGTAAGGCCATAGCTGATCGCGATATCCGGGGCTAGGGATGCCACGACCGAGCAGTATTTCTCCAGGGACAGATCGATGGCCCGACGCGCCTTCGTCTCGTCGAGCCCCTCGCCGGCGATCCGGAACTCGAATCGGATCGCGGTGTACCGCCGCGGCGTTTCTTCCCGGCGCGTGCCGTGGACCTCGATGCGGAGCCGCCGCAGCCCGACCCTCATCTTCTCCAGGATCGTCACCACGTCGGACCCGGTACAGGAGGCGGCCGCGAGGAGCAGGGTGAGCATCGGACCGGGCGCCTGCGCGTTGTCCCCATCGATGACGACGGAGGGACCGTCCGTAGCGCCGCCCCGGAAGATCATGTCCCGCTCCCAGTCCAGGGCGATGTGCTTGACCTCCTCGCTCACCGCTCCGCTCCTCCCACCCGTCGCTCGGCCGCGGGCGCGACCCGGTAGTAGTCCCAGATCGCGTAGATCCCGAGGGCGGTCGTGGCCCACGCCAGCGGCTGGAGCAGCGACGAGCCCATGAGAAACGCGACCAGGGTGAGCACCTGTGCCACCGTCACCGCCTTGCCGCCCGCGCGTGCCGGAATGGCGCGGGGCCGGTGGGAGTAGATCGTCATCGCGAACGCCACCGTGGCCACGATGTCCCGCAGCAGGACACCCACGACCTCGTACGGGGCCAGGCGACCGGACACCGCGACCACGCCGAACGCCGCTCCCATGAAGAGCTTGTCGGCGACGGGATCGAGCAGGCTGCCGAGCGCGGAAGAGCCGAACCGCCGTGCCAGCACTCCGTCGAGCAGGTCGGTCGCCGCCGCGGTCGCGAGAATGACCATGCGCCAGCGGTCCGGCGCGAGCGGAAAAGCCACCGCCAGGGGGATTCGCGCACCACTGAGCAAGTCCGCCGGCGTCCACCGGATTCGGCCTTGATCCCATTTCTGGCGAGGACTAGTTTCGGACACCTTGCTCCTTTCGATAGCAGGAGGCCGGGACCCACGGCGCCTGGCGTACAAGATACTCGTCGCCACGTACCCCTGCTGACATGCTGGATACCGCGGTCATTCCCTGCGGAGGGCTCGGTACCCGCCTCCATCCGATCACTCGCTGGCTGCCGAAGGAGATGCTGCCAGTAGCGTTGCGACCGGTGCTCCACTGGGCGCTGGACGAGGCCGCGGACGCCGGCCTCCTCCGGGCGATCATCATCACCAACCCCCACAAGCCGGTGCTGGAAGCGGTCGCCCGCAGCTATCCGGGTCCGCTCGACCTCGAGTTCGTCCCCCAAGACCATCCTCGCGGCCTGGGCGTCGCGTTCCTCCGGGTCAAGGATCAGCTCGGCGGCGCGCCTTTCGTCGCGCTCTTGCCCGATAACCTGTTCCAGGGCCCCAATCCGACCGCGGCAGTGCTGGAAACGCATCGCAGCACCGGACTCGCGACCGTGCTCCTCGC
>DATLHD010000221.1:0-4804 GCA_035540075.1 Gemmatimonadales bacterium | reverse complement strand
GGTCAGCTTCCGCCGGACGACGGCGGCCTGCAGCGTCGAGCCCACGTCGGCCCAGTCCGAAAGCAGGAACGGCGTGAGGTCGAACAGGACCTGACTCTCCCCGGGATCGCGAACCGTCGCGATCGGGAAGGCCTGCGCCACCGAGTGGCCGAAGGAATAGTCCACCGCGCGCGCCATCGGCGTACCCGGCGTGGCGGCGAAGCGTGGATTCACCACCCACAGCTCGACGCGATCGCCCTGCCGGTGGAAGCGGATCAGATCGGAGCGGAGTGAGGTGCCGCCGTCGAGCCCGAGGTCGCCGATGCCCTGCGAGAGCTGGGTGACGAGGAGGTAGTCGCGATCGAACTGCTCGGGCGTGAGACCGAGCAGCACCTGGTCGCGCTTGTAGTAGACGGAGAAGAGACCGGTGGCGGCCTCGGCACCCCGGGTGACCTCGCCATACGCTTTCCACGGGATGTCCTGCGCGGCCGCGGGACCGGACCCCACAACTGCGGCGAACAGGACGAAAGAGCGGGGAAGGCGCACGACGAGCTCCGCACGACGGGGTTGCTGCCGGGCGATGAGCGCCGGCGCCGCGCGGAAAGGCAAGGACGGGGCCGCCTGTGCGGCGCCCGCTAACCGCAGGAGTTATCTGGGGTTCCGTGCAGGGCGCCTGTCAAAACGCCAAGCGCGGTGCAAAAGGCGGCAAGGCCCCTACCCGATGGGGTCGAGATCCAGCTCCTGTCCGCAGGAGGAGCAGTGCACGCGTCGTGGGAGACGGTACTTCCGGCCGGCGAGCCCCAGGCGTTGCCGGGTACCGCAGAAGGGACAGGCGCCCTCCGCCGATAGAACGATCTCCCGTTGCGAAAGGCGAACGCCGGCGAGGATCAGTCCGGCCAGGAACGAGCCGGGCACCAGGACGAAGTGGACGATGGGAATGGGGAGGGCGATGGCGGCCGCTGCGAGGCCAAGACCGAACACGGCGGCCGCCCGGCCGAGCCGGCGGCCGGGCGTGAGGCGCTCGATCACGAGCATCGCCGCGGTGGGCGGGGTACCGAACCCGCGGAGGGTGGCGTTGACGGTCTGGGTGGTCATGCGTGTAATATATGGGACCCCATGCGACGAGCCGCCGCTTCCGACCGACTGGCCCTGACCGCCGCCCTCGATGCGCTCCGACGCATCGTTCGCGTCCTCCGACAGTCGTCCGCCCGCACCGAGCGCGAGCTGGGGATCGGCGGCGCTCAGCTCTTCGTCCTGCACCAGCTCGCGGTATCGCCGGCCGGCTCGGTCAACGAGCTCGCCGGGCGGACCTACACCCACCAGAGCTCGGTCTCCGTGGTCGTGCGGCGACTGGTCGAGCAGGGCCTGGTCGCGCGACGGCCCGCCGCGGACGACGGCCGGCGGCGGGAGCTGCGTCTCACGACGGCGGGCCGCCGGCTGGTGCGGCGCGCGCCGCTGCCCGCACAGGTGCGGCTGATCCAGGGGCTCGGCGCCCTGGGGCGGCACGAGCTCGTCCGCCTAAGCCGGCTGCTGCCGAAGGTGGTGCAGGGGATGGGGGCCGCCGGCGAGCCGCTGTCGATGCTATTCGCGGAGGTGGCCGAGCGGCGCTCGCGAGCTGCGAAGGGGCATGGACCTGGGTGACTGCACCGCCAATGCTGCGGCGGCAGGTGTGGGAGATCTTCCGCGACCGCCGTTCCGCTTGACCCAACCCCGCGCATAGCCTACATTTGCCAGTCTGTCTCCGAACTGGGGCGATGCGCCCCGTGGGTACCACTAGCACCAGGGTTATGCCGACCATCAATCAGCTCATCCGGCGCGGCCGGAAAGACGTCGAAGCGAAGGACAAGGCTCCCGCGCTCCGCTCCAATCCCCAGAAGCGCGGCGTCTGCACCCGCGTGTACACCACCACCCCGAAGAAGCCCAACTCGGCGCTCCGGAAGGTGGCTCGTGTGCGGCTGGTGAACGGCTTCGAGGTCACGGCCTACATCCCGGGCGAGGGGCACAACCTGCAGGAGCACTCGATCGTGCTGATCCGCGGCGGCCGGGTGAAGGACCTCCCGGGCGTGCGGTACCACATCGTGCGCGGCACGCTCGACTCCGCCGGCGTGAACGACCGCCGGCAGAGCCGGTCCAAGTACGGCGCGAAGCGGCCCAAGGAGGCCGGCGCCAAGGGAGGGAAGAAGTGAGCCGGCGCAACAAGGCGGTCAAGCGGCCGGTGCCGCCCGATCCGCGCTACGACAGCCAGACGGTCTCGAAGTTCGTGAACAACCTCATGTACGAGGGCAAGAAGAGCGTCGCCGAGGGCATCTTCTACTCGGCGATGGACATGATCGAGGAGCGCACCAGCCAGCCCGGGGTCGCGGTCTTCAAGCAGGCCGTGAACAACGCCAAGCCCACGCTCGAGGTGAAGAGCCGGCGCGTCGGCGGCGCCTCGCTCCAGGTGCCGGTGGAAGTCCGCCCGGACCGTCGGACCGCCCTGGCCATGCGGTGGCTCATCTCCTTCGCCCGCGCCCGCACCGAGAAGACGATGTCGGAGCGTCTCGCGGCGGAGCTGATTCTCGCCTCCAAGGGCGAGGGCAACACGATCAAGAAGAAGGAAGACACCCACCGGATGGCGGAAGCGAATCGCGCCTTCGCGCACTATCGCTGGTAACAGCTGCACGCCGGTCGACGATACTGAAGCGGGCGCCCCGACGGGGCGCCCGCTTCGCTTTTCAGAAAGGGCGGGGCGGTCATACCAGCCACGCGCCAAGTGTCGCCCGAAGGGGAGTCGCTCCCCCACCTTCATTCATTTCAGCAGCTTCGCCATCTCCTCCGCCGCGGCGGCGCGAGCCTCGGACTCCGAACGAAGCTCGGCGATGGAATCCGCCAGTCCCGACTCGGCTGCTTCGAGATCGGCGGTCTGTCCCTGGAGCTGGCCCAGTACAGTCATCGCCTCGAGCAGCCGCTGCACCAGGGCATCGCGGGCTCGCTCGCAGCGGGTCAGCGCGTCCATCGAGCCCGAGGGCCGCGCCGCGAGCCGTTCGCGCTGGCGCTCGAACCGTCCTAGGTTCGCGTCCAGCAGCGCCAGGTCGGAGGCCGCCGAAGCCGACGCGACGAGCAGCTCACCAAGCACGGCGGCGGAGTTCCGCGAGTCGCCGGAGCGCTGAAGCCGGTCGTAGAGACTGTGCCCCATCCGGGTGAGATCAGCCAGGAGGTCGCGCGCCGTGCCCGGAGGCAGCTCGGCGAGCGCGGAGAGCAGGGGACGCGCGACCTCGTCCGGCAGCCCCGTGACGCGCACTCGGGGCGAGACCAGCGGCGTCGTGGCGGTTCTCCGCGCGCTCAGCAGCAGCAGGCCGGCGAAGACCGGAGTTATCCAGCGGAGCGAGGGGGCCGCCTCGATTCCGGCCATGGTTCCCGCGATCAATACCGCCGCCAGCATGACGAAGAATCCCGCCGGTAGCGCCGTCATCGCCGATTTCATGGGGACGGCACGCGCCGGGAGGTCCCGCCGGCCCAGCACCTCGACGATTCGCTCGGCGCCCTCGATCGAGGCTCGGAACAGTGGCCGCTCGCCACGGATCGCCGCTGCGGCGTCGACGGCGACTGTGGGCAGCGCCGAGGCGAGTCGGCTCTCGGTAAGCACCTGTGCCTCACGAGCCGAGGGGCGCTGGAGGTACACCAGAGAATCCAACCGCCCGCCGTCACCGCCGCAGGCTGGGCAGAGCCCGAGCTCAAGCGGGTCGGGCCCGCCGCAGAGAACGCAGCGAGGCGCGGGTGAGGGCGCTTCACTCACCGATCGGGACAGTGCCTGATCGAGCGCCGAAGCGGTCGGGAACCGGTCCTCGGGTGAGGCAGCAGTCGCCCGGGCCACTACATCGTCGAGCCAGTCGGGGACCGTGGGCGTCATCTGCCTGGGGCGATGGCCGGAGCCGGCCTCGCTGGAGCCCGCCGCGGCATCGTTGTCGGGAAGCTCACCGGTCAGCCCGAAATAGAGGGTGAGTCCCAGGGCGAATATGTCGGAACGGGCATCACCCCGGCGTCCAGCGAGGACCTCGGGCGCGGTGTAATCCCGGGTTCCCGTGACCGCACCTGTGGTGGTGACACCCAGCTGACCGTCGAGCCTGGCCGATCCGAAATCCGTCAGTCGGTACCGGCCGTCGGGGTCGAGCAGGACGTTCTGCGGCTTCACGTCGCGGTGTAGGATGCCGTGGCGGTGCGCGGTGCCGAGCGCGGCGGCGATGTCGCGGCCGAGTCGAACCGCCTGGTCTCCCGTCAGGGGGCCGCGTTCCCGCACCCGAACGTGGAGGTCAGGACCCGCGACGTACTCCATGAGGATGAAGCTCCACGGCCCGTCTTCTACGAAGTCGTAGACCGCGACGATGTTCTCGTGGGAGAGTCCGCGGACCACCTGGACTTCACGACGCATCCGTTCCCGGGCGACCTTCGCCGCGGCCGGCGGGGGCACCAGCAGCTTCAGCGCCACCTCGGTGTCCAGGTTTCGGTCATGGGCGAGGTATACAATGGAATAGCCGCCCCGGCCCAGCTCGCGGTCGATGGTCCAGCGGCCGCGAATCGTGTCCCCGGGTGCGAGATACGGCTCGCTCAAGGTGTGATCCTGCCCAGCACCTCACGGGCGTTGGACCGCCACCCGTCCTCGGACCGGTAGAGCTCGAGGAACCGCGTCAGGTGGGTGCGCGCGAAGTCCATCTCGCCCAGCATGTACTCGGAGATGCCCGCGTGGTACAGGGCCATGTAGTTCTCCGGCTGGTACTCCACCACGAGGCGCATGATGGGGCCGGCGGAGGCATCGTCTCCGGCGTCGGCGACGGGGTGGCCGATGGCG
>DATLHD010000220.1:0-15648 GCA_035540075.1 Gemmatimonadales bacterium | reverse complement strand
TACGGCGGGCTCGGCATGCTGGCGCTTCGGACCGGCGACCTGCCCTCCGCCGCCGACTGGTACGAGCGCGCCGCGGTGCTGCATGACAGTCTCGGCGACGGCGAGGGCGGGATGATCTCCCGTCAGAACCGGGCCGAAGTGCTGGCCGCCTCGGGCGACCTGGGGTCGGCGAAGACGGCGCTCACCGCCACCCTCGCGGAGGCGGAGAAGTTTGGCTTCTTCGAGGACGCGGTGATCGCGCGCCAGCGCCTCGCGCGGCTGGCGATGCGCCGGGGCGACTGGGCCGAGGCCGAGCAGCAGCTCGCCGCCGCGGAGGCGAAGGCCCGCGGTCGCGGGATGCCGGGTGTGGCCGAGAACCTGGTGTACGACCGCGGCGTGCTCGCGCTGGGCACCGGCCGCCTGGACGAGGCCGAGCGGCTCTTCGGCGGGTTCGTGGCGAAGGTCGCCCCGGAGGACCGCCTGGTCCGCCACGTGGCGCGGGTCCGACTCGCCGAGGTGGCGGCGCGCAAGGGAGAGCTGGCACGCGCCGAGCGGGAGATCGTCGCTGCGAGCCGCGAGCTGGAGGAGTGGCGCGCGTCGCTGGGCGACGACGAGCTGCGCGGGTATGCGTTCTCCGCCACCGTGCTGGGCGAGTACGACGCGCAGGCGCCGACCGCGCGGGTGCTCGCGGCGCTCGCGGCCGGGCACCGCGCGGAGGCGGCGTTCGCCCTGGCCGAACAGCGCCGGGCACGACTGCTCACCGACCGCCTCAACCAGGCGCTCGCGCTGCGCGAAGGCAGCGCGACCGACACCGCCGTAATAGCTAGCACCCGCGCGCACCCGCTCACGTCCGAGGAAATCACGCGGGCGCTGCCGGACAGCGCGACCGCTGTGCTGGAGTACGTCGCCGGCAGCGAGGGTGCGCCGACCACGCTCTTCGCCCTCAGTCGCGCGGGCGTGCGCGCCGCCGTGCTGCCGAGCGCGGACACGTTGGCACCGGCGATTCGGCGGCTGGTCGCGCTGGTGGAGAACGGGGGGCGCCCCGACGCGCTCATGCGGAGCCTGGGCGCCGCGCTGCTCGAGCCCGCCCGCACGCTGCTTCCCGACGGTGTCACCCGGCTGGTGATCGTACCCGACGGCCCCCTGCATCATCTCCCGTTCGATGCGCTGACTCTCGCCGACGGCGAGACCGCGGTGGAGCGGTGGGCGATCGGACTCGCGCCCTCTGCCAGCCTCGCCGCGACGCTGTGGCAGCGGGACGCGCGCGGGGAGCCCGGCCGGGTTCCGGGCCGGGTGCTGGCGATGGGGGATCCGCAGTTCCCGCTGGAGCTCTCCGCGTCGGCAATGCGCGACGGGGAGACCTACCGCTCGGCGTTCGCGGCGGCCGGCGGGTTGCCGAGACTGAAAGGAAGCGGCGAGGAAGTCCGCACCGTCGCGCGGTACGCCGGCGGCGGCTCGGAGGTGCGCACCCGGGCCGAGGCCAGCGAGGCCTGGCTCAAGATGGCCCCGCTCGAGCGCTTCGACGTGATCCACCTGGCGACGCACGCCCTGGTGGACGAGCGCTCGCTCACCCGCACGGCGCTGGCGCTCGCTCCCAGCGGCGCGGAGGACGGGTTTCTCTCACCCGCGGACATCGCCGGTCTCAAACTCGACGCCGATCTCGTCGTGCTCTCGGCCTGCCGCACCGCGGGTGGTGTCACCATCGCGGGCGAGGGAGTGCAGGGTCTCACCACGCCGCTGGTGGCCGCTGGGGCGCGCTCGGTGGTCGCCACGCAATGGAGAGTCGGCGACCGCAGCACCGTGCGGCTGGTGGCGGACCTCTACGATGGATTGGCTCGAGGGCTGACGGTGGCTGAGGCGCTGCGCGAGGCGAAGCTGGCCGCGCTCCGCCGGGGCGCGCCGCCGGGCGAGTGGGCCGGGTTCACGGTGGTGGGCGATCCGACGGCGAAGGTGCCGCTGGTGAAACCGTCGACGCCGCCGGTGGATCTCCGGCTGGCTGCCGCGCTCCTGGTGGTGCTCGGAGTGGCGGGCTATTGGGCTCTGAGACGGAGAGGCCGGAGCGCCGATCGCGCGTCGGCCGGGGCGGTGGCGCCGACCCACCATTGATACTCGCCGGCCGCGAGGTCGGCGGCGCTCTGCAGAACGATCGCGGTATCCACGGTCTCCGCTTCGAGCACCACTTCGCCCGCCGCGTTCATCACCTCGAGCCGATAGCGGCCGGCCCCCGCGATCGGATGCCAGGCGAAGAGAAGCGGAGATCCGGTCGTGGCATCGGGCGGTGGGGCCAGCAGCGTCAGCCGCTCCTCCGCGCCGGACCGGACCACGTCGCGCTCGGGCGCCCGAGGCAGGGCGTACCGGCCGATCACGACCGCGAGCAGCACCGACGCGGCCAGCGCCAGGGGCGCCATCCAGCGACGGCCCGGCCGCGCGGCGGCACCCGCCTCCGCGCCCGCCAGCTCGATGCTACGGACCAGGTCGAACTCGGAGCGGCAGTCGGCGCAGCTCATGACGTGGTCGAGCGTGGCGAGACGCGTCTCCTCCGGACCCTCGCGCCGAATGAGGGCGAGGATCGCTTCGGGCTCAGGGCAGGGCGAATGACGACCTCGGGCGCTAGACGTCATGACGCTGCCGTAGATGGCTCGCAACTCTTGGTCGTTCACGTGGTCTCTCCCGCCGTGTCCCATCCGATACCTTCCGCGGACAGTCGCTCCCTGAGGTCGGCCAGCCCGCGGTAGAGCAGGTTGCGGGTCTTGGCCTCCGTCCATCCCATCAGCTTGGCGATCTCCTCGCGCGGGTAGCCCGCCAGGTGCATCCGCACCGCCGGCCGCCTGGTGGCGGGAATCTCGTCGATCGCACGGGCCACCCGATTGGCGAGCTCGGAGCCCTCGAGTGCGGCATGAGGGTCGGGATTCGGCGCGGTCAGCGTGGCCACGGCGTCGTCTCCGTCGATGCTGTCGTGGCGCTCCGACTGGCGCGCCCGCCGGCGCCGGAGAACATCGAGGGCCGCCGACGAGGCGGTGCGATACACGTAAGACGTATTGGTCTCGCCGACCTGCTCACTCGTCCCCCGGGCCCGCCACAGTCGGATCCGGACCTCCTGCATCACCTCGTCCAGCCCGCTCTCGTCCAGCCGGTACCGCCGACCGACCTGCCGGACCATGTTCCCGAACCGCGCGATCGCCGCCTCGAGGGCAAGTGAAAGGTGCTGCTCGGCTTCGGGCATCGTCATGGGGACGAATGTAGCCCCGAACCGGCCGCCTTGGCTTCCTCTTGTGGCTAAAGAGGCGGGGGCGGCGGGGCGCTGTCGGCAGCGATGTCGGCGGTCTGCGCCGCGAGCAGCAGCGCCTCGATCGAGCGATAGCCCATAGGACCTGGAAGCTCGACATGGGGCCAGTCCCAGGAAGCCTCCGGAAGTCCGATGAGACGAAAGCGCCCCTCCTCGTAGCTCGTCACCCACCGCCGGAAGGCGATCCACTTCGCGCGAGTGCGCTTGTGCTTCAGGTTCCCGTCGCCCACGGTCACGTCCACCGCGCGGCCGGAGCTGTGCTTGGAGGTGGCGGTGAAGGTGAGACCGCCGCCGCGGACCAGCAGGTAGGCCTGCCGCTCCGGCGTCCGATGCGTCTCCACCACCTTCACCTGGTGCCCCGCGCGGCGCGCGGCGGCGAGCATTCGCTCGAACTCGGGACGCGCGTCAGGATCCAGCGAGGCGAGCGCGGTATCCGCCACGGTGGCGGAGTCCGGGAAATCCGCCGGACGCGTGGTCGCGAGTCGGCGCTCCAGCTGCTCCCAGCTCTCACCGGGGAAGCGGACCGACGGGGCCCCCACACGATAGGAGCGGACCAGACGGCCGGCACCAGGATCGCGCTCGGTGTCGTAGTTGAGATAAGCCTCGGTAGTGGTATCGGACAGATAGAGCCGGCTCGGCTCCTCGATCCCGAAGTGCTCCCTCAGCAGCCGCCGCTCCTTGTAGGAGAAGGGACGCTGGATGTAACGGGGAATGCCATCCTCGTCACGGCCGGCGTAGAGCCCCACGGGATAGATCGGGGTGGTGACGGCCCGGACCGCCGCCTCGCTCGCCATCGCGAGCGCGGTCGTGAACCCGCCCGTTGCCTGTGCCGCGCCGGTCGCCGGGCCGGCTCCGAGGAGTAAGAGCACTCGGAGAGAGACACGGAGCGTGCGGTGCGGGAACGGCTTCGGGCCCATCGGATCCTCGTCGTCGGTGAAGGTTCACGCGTACGACGCGGCCGTGAGCCGCCTGTTCTCACCCGTGCATCGGCTGCTCCTGGGTACCTGTACTCTTTTTTCGGGTTGACAGTCCGTGTACCAGGCCCTAGTGATGTGATGCACCCCGATGGAAGGAGGGTCTGCGGCGTCCGCCCAGGTCAGGGTACCCCCGAAGCGTGCGCCCGACATGGACCGAGTACTCCCACACACCGACACAGGATGAAGGGCTGATCCACTCCGGAAGTAGCCCCTAGCGGGCAGCTCCGAGTCGTGAGCGCTTCCGATGAACTAGCGGCACGTCCGCCGCGAGCCGATCAGGCGCCGGGGACCACGAGAGCACGTGAGGTCCCCGGTTTCATTACCGTCTCGCCCGCACTAGACTTCGCGCCCCCGCAGTTCCCTTCTTAACGCATGGAGTCTCTCGTGATGTCGAGTCTCAGCAGGCGGGTGTGTACCCACGCCCTCGCGGTGATGGCGCTCTCCCTTCCGGCCGCGGTCGAGGCGCAGCAGTCGGAGGCGGACCTCAAGGCCGTCTCCGCCACCACGCTCACAATGCCGACGTACAAGCAGTACCTCGACGCGTCGGTGAACCTGGCCAACGTCGCGGCCAAGAACCCGGCCATGGCCGAGGGGATGAAGGACAGCGGTGAGCAGTCCATCGCGGATCAGGTCAAGACACTGGAAAGCCATCCAGAGGCGAAGGCCGCGATCGCTTCGACCGGCCTCACCACCAAGGACTACGTGCTGACCCAGTGGGCGTTGCTGCAGACCGGCATGGCATACGCCATGACCAAGGGGACCGGCGCGACGCAGGACGACATGATCAAGAAGGCGGGTGTGAGCAAGGCCAACATGGATTTTTACGCCAAGAACGAGGCGGAGATCAACCGGCTGGCAGAGGAAGCGAAAGCGCGGACGCCGAACGTGCCCGACGAGGAGGACTCAGGCGAGGAGGAGGCAGCCGAGTAGGCGCCTAGAAGGCCGCGACCTCCTCGATGGCCTGTCGGAGGTCGGCGACCTGGGGGAGGATGACATCCTCCAGGTCTGGTGCGTAGGCGACGAAGGTGTCAGTGGATGCGACCCGCTTCACCGGCGCGTCGAGCCAGATGAAGTGGTCCTGCGCGATGCGCGCGGCGATCTCGGAGCCGTACCCCCAGGAGAGCGAGTCCTCATAGGCCACGATCACACGGTTCGTCTTCCGCACCGACTCCCCGATCGCCTCCCAGTCAACCGGCGACAGCGACCGCAGGTCGATCACCTCGGTGCTGATGCCGAGCTTCTCCTCCGCCTCCTTTGCAGCCCAGAGCGAGCGCTGCACCAGGGCGCCGTAAGTCACGATGGTGAGGTCGGTGCCGGGACGGACGACCTTCGCCTTGCCGAAGGGGATCATGAAGTTCGGGCCCGGATTCGGCGCCTTGTTGTAAGTCTGGCGGTAGAGGTGCTTGTGCTCGAGGAACATCACCGGATCATCGCAGCGGATCGCCGTGCGGAGTAGGCCGTTGGCGTCCAGCGCGGTGGCGGGACAGACCACGCGCAGACCGGGGACGCCGGTGAAGACCGCGGCGCCTGTCTGACTGTGATAGACCGACCCGCCCTTGAGATACCCGCCGTACGTCACCCGCACCACCACCGGTGAGGCCCACGCGTTGTTCGAGCGCCAGCGCATCAGCGCCAGCTCGTTCCGGAGCTGCATGTACGCGGGCCAGATGTAGTCGAAGAACTGGATCTCGACCACCGGCTTGAGCCCGCGGGTCGCGAGCCCGATCGCACGGCCGACGATGTTGGCCTCCGCGAGCGGCGAGTTGTAGACCCGGTCGCCCCCGAAGGCGCGCTGGAGGCCCCAGGTCACCTTGAACACCCCGCCCTTCCCCTTCACCTCGCCCAGCGCCTCCTCCCGACTGCAGTCGGCCACGTCCTCGCCGAAGACGACGATCCGCGGATCGCGAGTCATCTCGTCGCGGAGGCAAATGTTGAGGAGGTCCACCATGGTCGTCGGATCGCCGGTAAAGCGAGGATCGTCCTCGGTGTCGAACTGCTCCGAGGTGGGGTCCACGTCGGGCGAGTAGACGTACTGGTACACCGAGCTGGTCGGCGGCTGGGGGGACGCGAGGGCCACCTCGGCGGCGACCTGCACCTCCTCCTCCACCTGCCGCACGATGAGGTCGAGCTCCGCCTGAGTGGCGATCCCCTGCTCCAGGAGATGCTTAAGGAACCGTACCAGCGGGTCCCGCTCCGCGTCCGCCTGGCGCTCGGCGGGAGTGCGGTAATGCACCTCGTCGTCCGAGAGGGAGTGGCTGTAGGGACGGATCACGTGCGCGTGCACCAGCGCCGGGCCTTTACGGGCGCGGGCGTAGTCCACCGCCTTTACCATGGCGTCGAAGGAGGCGAGGACGTCGCACCCGTCCACTTCCTGGATGAAGAGGCCGGGGAAACCGGTGAGCAACTTCGACACCGAGCCTCCCGCGGTGTTGACCTCCACCGGGACGGAGATGGCGTAGCCGTTGTCCTCCACCAAGAAGACGACCGGAAGCTTGAGGTTGCAGGCGGTATTCATGGCCTCCCAGAATTCGCCCTCGCTGGTGGTGCCCTCGCCGGTGGTGCAGAGGACGACCTCGTCGCCCTTGATGGCCTCGTCGCGGCCCTCGATGCCCTCGATCTCGGTGTACCGCAGCCACGCCTCCGCCGCGCCTACGGCCTGGAGGAACTGCGTGCCGGTAGGGCTGGAGGCGCTGACGATGTTGAGATCCTTGTGGCCCCAGTGCGACGGCATCTGACGGCCGCCGGAGTTGGGGTCGTCGGCCGCGCCGGTGGCGGAGAGGAGCTGCTCAGTCGCGGTCATGCCGAGGCCGAGACAGAGGGCCCGGTCGCGGTAATAGAGGTAGAACCAGTCGTAGGCCGGGCGGAGGACCTTGGCGGCGGCGGCCAGCACACCCTCGTGGCCGGCGCCGGAGATCTGGAAAAAGATGCGGTTCTGACGCTTGAGCTGGATCTCCTTGTCGTCGATCCGGCGGGCCAGCAGCATCGTCTTGTAAATGTCGAGGAGGTCGGCCTTTTCGAGCTTGGCGGAGGCTCGGGCGCGGCTGGTTCTCGTGGCCATGTCGGTCCGGGGTCGGGGCTGCGCGTTCTGGTCTATCGTCGTGGGTAAGATAGCGCTACGCCAGGGTCCGTGGGTGCCAGCCAGTAGAGGCGGGGAGAGCACCGCTGGGCGCTACCGGACGCTCCGGGTCGGAGCCCGGGCAAACTGCGCCCGGTCTCCTCGCCTGCGCGTCCTAACGCGCCCCTCGGTGCTCCCCCCGGCCTTTACTGGCCCCGGGCTTCCGGCCGATGCTCGCTAGCTCACCTCCGGGCTTCGGCGCCTCCCTTCATACGCGTGTCCGTCGCGATCCAGTTGACCTCCCACGATTTCCCCCCATCACTCGAGAACGACTGCTCGAAGCGGCACGAGTCCGCCGTGATGGGGGAGATAACGAAGCGCACGAGAATCGGCCGGCCGTTCAGGGTCTCCTTGGAGTGGAACTCGCCGCGTCCATTGCGGAATTCACCCACCGACGGGGTGCTCATCTCCCCGGTCGCGCTGCTCGCGAAGTTCAGGCTCCATTGGCGCGACTCGGGGTTGTACAGCCGGAGGCTGAGCGCCTGGATGCTTCCCGCGGGTCCGGTGACGTCGAGCTCCACCAGATTGGCGTCGCCCTTCCACACCTCGCGAACGACCGTCTTCCCCTCGTACTCCACCCACTCCTTGGATCCGGAGAGAGGCCGCACCAGGCGACGCAGGTGGGTGCTCCAAACGCCGATCTCGAAGTCGAAGTCGCGCCGACCGTCCCGCGGGGCGGCCGACTGCGCCCCCAGCGGCTGAATCTCGAGGGCGAGCGCCACACAACACCACAGCACGCCGGTTCGCATCCGCCTTGCCGGGTTCCTCACGAGCCCTCCCGATCTCGCGTCCGCAGTCACACTACGGCAAAGTGGCTCTGACGCCAGCGCCAATTTCTATATTGCCACATGACCACTTTGCACCTGCCCCTGGATCGCTCGTCCGAGCACCCGATCCACCGCCAGATCTACGACGGACTCCGCCGCGCCATCCTGGAGGGACGGCTCTCCCCCGGCCAGCTGGTTCCCTCGACCCGCGCCCTGGCGGAGGATCTCGGCGTCTCGCGACTGCCGGTCCTGACGGCCTACGATCAGCTCCTCCACGAGGGTTATCTCGAGGGACGAACCGGGTCCGGCACCTTCGTGAGCGGCGCCATTCCCGACGATCTCCTGACTCCGCCGCCGCCGGGCGCCCGCGCTCCCGCCCGCCGAGTCGGGCGGGTGACGCACTCGGCCCCGCGGCCGCGGGACGAAGGGGGACTCGGCCCGTTTCGCATGAGCCTCCCTGCACTGGACCGTTTTCCGCACGCGATCTGGGCCCGACTGGTGGCCCGCCGGGCGCGCATGCTGCGGCCGGCCGATATGGCGTACGGCGATCCCGCGGGGCTGGTGGCGCTGCGAGTGGCCGTCGCGGAGCATCTCCGGGCAGCACGGGCAGTGCGGTGTGAGGTGGAGCAGGTATTGATCGTGTCCGGCTCCCAGGCGGCCGCGCGCCTGGCCGCGACCGTGCTCCTGGGCTCGGACGACCGCGTGGCGATGGAGGAGCCGGGTTCGCCTCTGATCCGGGCCGCCTTGGGGGCGGAAGGCGCCGACGTGGTGCCGATCCCGGTGGACGAGGAGGGCATCAGCGTAGCCGCGCTTCAGCGGCGCGGCATCCGCGTCCGGGCGGCGTACGTCACCCCGTCGCACCAGTATCCACTTGGGACGTCCATGACCGCAGCCCGCCGCCTGGCCCTGCTGGACTGGGCCCACCGTGAGGGGGCGTGGCTGCTGGAGGACGACTACGACAGCGAATACCGGTACGTGAGCCGCCCGCTCGGCGCGCTCCAGGGGATGGACGCGCACGAGCGGGTGATCTACATCGGCACGTTCAGCAAGGTGCTCTTCCCGGCCCTCCGCGTGGGTTACATCGTCGTGCCGTCCGCGCTGCGCCAGCGCTTCGTGGACGCCCGGGAAACGTTCGATCTCTTCAGCCCAACGCTTTACCAGCTCGCGCTCGCGGACTTCCTGCGCGAGGGCCACTTCGCCCGGCATCTTCGACGGATGCGCGGGGTGTACCGGGCCAGGCGGGATGCGCTGCTTACCGGTCTCGCGCGGCACTGCGCGGGCCGGCTCACCGTCATCAATGCCGACGCGGGGCTTCACCTGGCGGTGCTGTTGGAGGGCGGACTGGATGACCGCGACTTGGTCCGCCGCATGGCGGCCCGGGGACTCACGGCCACGCCGCTCTCGATCTGCTACACGGGCGGGGGCGGAGGCGGGCGCAGCGGCCTCCTGCTCGGCTTCGGCGGATCCACTGAGCGGCGCCTGCTGGAGGCGACCCGCGTGCTGGGGCAGATCCTGGAGGCCTAGTTCGGCGCCCGTACTCCCGGGCCGGAATACTCCCGCCCGGTTCCGAGGGTCGGCCCCCCGATGTCCACGCCGATGTATCGATCCACGGACGCGATGACCTGGCGGATCGAGCCCCGGAATGGCGTCGGGCTCCCGCGGTGCCCCAGCGCATCGGTGTACCACACGCCAGGCCCGCCGGGGTTCGAGACCCTGATCGCGTTGATATCCACGGAGCGGGAGGTCCCGTTGAAAAGCGAGCGGGGGTCGTCGAAGGCCAGACCGGGCACGCTGCCCGACCCGGTGGATGCGGCGCAGGGGCCGCCCTCTGCGCGCTCGCCGGACGGCGTGACCTCGTAGCAGACGTCGATCGGCCGACCTACGGTCGTGGCCGCGCCGGGGTCGTAGAATCGGCTCGGCAGACCGACCTGGAAGTAGGGATTGAAGAACGCGAGCGCGTGCCCGTCGGCCCGCTCGACCGAGTTGTAGACCTGCCAGCTCTCGTGCAGGGCCGACGCATAGTCGGACTGCTCGCCCGGGGGGACAAGCATGTAGCGCTCGATGCAGGTGCGGTCGGGAATACGCCTGGCGCCGAAGCCCGCGGGGGAATTGGCGGGTGTGGGTGACCCTGCGGCGACGCGCTCGGTCCGCCCGCAGCTGCGTTCGAACTCCCCGGGTCGGCCGATCACCACGAGCAAGGTCACGTGGATTTCGGTGCCGTCCTCGCACCGAGCGTGATAGACCAGCTCGTGGAGATTGTTGGTGAAGGCGTCCTTCGAGTGGGTGCCCTGGTGCAGCTTGAGCAGGACGTCGCAGACCGTCGTCGCAGTCGTGGTGCCCGCGCCCGACAGCGCGAGCACGACGTCGTTCTCCCATTCCACCTTGTGACCGACGTGGTCCTCGTCCCGCGGGTTGGCGGGATCCTCGATGGCCCGCACCTCGTTGGCGTAACCGAAGGGGAGCCCGTCGAGGTCGGCGTAGAGATCCGAGCCGGAAGGATCCCGGCCGTGCTCGTGCCCGAAGTTGCAGCCCCCGGGGCCGGTCGGCGGATGCCACGTGGGGTAGGCCTTGCCGTCGGGGCCGATCACGGAGTAGGCGTCGTGCTGCTCCTGGTTACAGGTGTCGTGGGGCCCCGGATGCCAAGTGCCGAAGGCACGGCTAGGCAGGGCGTCGCCGGGATCGATGAGATCGTCCTGGGAGGCGCAGGCGGCCAGGGCGAGGAGCGCCAGGCCAGTGCGGTGAGCTGGTCGCATGGTTCCAGGGTAGGCCGCAGACTGGTGCTTGCGCCAGCGCCAATTAGCGCTCGTCGGACATAACCACTTCGGGGTTGTGGTGCCAGCCAGTGGCCCGAGACTCGACGTGTTCTCAGCGGTGTTTTCGCAGGCGCTTCATCGTCCCTTCACGACTCGGGTCCCATTGTTGAGGAGACCCGAAGGAGGCGAGACGATGAGCACGATCCTGATTGCCTACGGGACTTCAGAGGGGCAGACGGCGAAGATCGCGGAGCAGCTCGCGGGGTTCATCCTTGCGCAGGGGCATGACGTGGTCACGGCGGACATTGCGCGGGGGGCGCCGGCGCCGGCGCCGGCGGGCTACCAGGCGGTGATCGTCGGGGCCTCCGTCCACAAGGCCAAACACCAGCGTTGGGTCGTGGACTACGTGCGGCGCAACCGCCCCGCGCTGGAGCGCCTGCCCTCCGCGTTCTTCTCGGTGAGCCTCGCGATCCAGGACGGATCCGAGAAGGGCCGGCTCGAGGCGGAGGGCTACGTCGAGACCTTCGTCAAGGAGACCGGCTGGGATCCGGAGAAGGTGGGTCTGTTCGCAGGGGCACTGGTGTACACGAAGTACAACTTCGTGCTGCGCTGGGTCATGCGGCGGATCGCGCGCTCGAGAGGGAGTCGGGATCTCGACACCGGACGGGACTACGTCTACACGGACCGGGATGCGGTAAAGCGCTTCGCCGAGGAGTTCCTGACGAGCGTCGCTCCGGCCGGGGCGCAGATGGCCGCAGCCGCCGGCTGGCACCAAGGGTAGACTCAACTGGCCGGCCGCCTCGCCACGACCATGTAGCGGTCTGTCCCCTCCCCCTTCTCTACCGTCACCACCTCGAACCCCGCCTTCCCCCAGCTCGCGCGCGACGGTCGCCGAGGTTACTCCATGCTGCTCGCCCTCATCCCGTCCGTCGGGAGTGGCGCTTTCCGCGCTGTCGGGCGGGAAGTCGATGATCGCGAGGTACCCACCCGGCTTGAGCGACGCCAGCATGCTCGCGTTCATCAGGCGCGGATTCCCGATGTGGTGGTAGACCCGCCGCATCACCAGCGCGTCGCAGCACCGCTCCGGCAGATTGGTGCTCGTGGCCCGAGCTTCGAGCACCTCGACGTTCTTCAGACCGGCGGACTTCGCCGCCTCGCGGATGTCGCGCCGGCGGCCCTCCTCCAGCTCGGTGGCGTACACGCGCCCGGACGGACCCACCTCACGCGCAAGCTCGACCGCGAGCTGTCCCCCACCCGCCCCGATGTCCGCCACTGTCTGGCCTTGATGGAGCTGGATCGCGGGGACCAGCCGCCTGGCATCGGTCGCGAACTCGTCCTGCGCGCCGGCGGTGCCGGTGAACGCCACGAGTGCGCTCACCACCATCGGCGCGAGGCGCTGCCGCAGTGCCGTCATCGTTCCTCGTCGGATGGGTGCCTTCAGAGATCTACGGCGGGACCGGCGGCTTTGTGCCATCAGGCGGTCATCACCACCGGGGCGTGGTCGCTGGTGCCGACCTCCGCCTGCACCACGCAGCCTCGCGCCCGGGCGAACACGCCGGGCGAGACGAGACAATAGTCGAGCCGCCACCCGATGTTGCGGGCGCGCAGGTTGCGCCAGGGAGCCCACCAGGTGAACAAACCGGCATTGTCGGGATCCATCGCCCGGCCCGCGTCGGTGAGGCCGGTGCCGAGCAGCTGCTCGAAGAGCGCGCGCTCCTCCGGGCGCTGGCCCACCGCCAGCGGCTTGCGCTCCTTCGGGTGCACGTCCATCTCGGCGCGGGCCACGTTGAGGTCCCCGCAGATCAGGAGCTCGCGGCCGCCGCCGCGGATCTCACGCGCCCACTCGATCAGGCGTTGCAGGAATCCGATCTTGCCGGGATAATCCTTGCCACCGTTGGGAACGTAGACCGAGGCGATCACCAGCTGCCCCAGGTCCGCCGCGACCACCCGTGACTCGAGGTCGAAGGGAGGATGACTGTAGCGTGGCGGCTCGGGAAACGTCTCCTTCCGGAGCTGAAGGGAGACCCCGCTGTAACCCTTGCAGCAGTGCCAGAAGGCGTGATAGTCCTGGCGCTGGACGACCTCGGGCACCTGGGTCAGCTCCGCCTTCAGCTCCTGGAGGCAGACCACGTCCGGTCGCTCGCGCTCCAGCCACTCCTGCACCTGGGTGGCGCGGGCGCGGATGCCGTTCACATTCCACGTGGCGACTCTCATGAGTATCAAGATCGCGTGGGCACGCCTGCATTGTCAGCGCCTGGCCGCCGGCCGTCTGGCCACGCCCGAGAAGGTCGTCGGCTGGCTCGGGGCGGTCCAGGCGCAGGAGTACCACTTCACCAAGTGGGGACTCGCACTCCGTACTCGCCTAGCGAGCGACGCCTCGGTTGAGCGGGCGTTCGCGACCGGACGAATCCTCCGGACCCATGTGATGCGTGCGACCTGGCACTTCGTGACGCCGGCCGACATCCGCTGGCTGCTCGCGCTGACGGCGCCACGCGTGCGGGCGGCGGTGGCCTACTACGACCGCCAGCTGGGTATCACTCCAGCAGTGACCACCCGCGCCAACCGGGCGATCGCCGCGGCCCTCGCGGGGGGCGCCCAGCTCACGCGCACCGAGCTGAAGGCGGTGCTGAGCGGGGCGGCGGTCAGAGTCACCGGGACGCAGCGCCTCGCCCACGTGATCATGCACGCCGAGCTGGACGCGGTCATCTGCAGCGGGGCGCGGCGAGGCAAGCAGTTCACGTATGCCCTGCTCGACGATAGGGCCCCTGCGACCTCTCTGCCCGCCCGCGAGGATGCCTTGGCCGAGCTGGCGCGACGGTATTTCACCAGCCACGGGCCGGCCCAGCTTAAGGACTTCGTGTGGTGGTCGGGGCTGACGACCGGGGAGGCACGCGCCGGCCTGGAGATGTCGCGACACCACCTCACCGAGGAGGAGATCGGCGGGGCGCGATACTGGCTCGCGCCCTCCCGGCGCACGCTCGGACAGCCGCGCCGCGCCGCGTACCTGCTGCCGCCGTACGATGAGTTTCTCATCGCCTACAAGGATCGGAGCGCGTCGCTCGATCCCGCGCTCGGGAGGCCGGGCGCGGGACGCGGTCCCTATGCCGCGCCGGTCGTGCTCGATGGCCGGGTCGTCGGCGGGTGGAGACGAGGCCTCAAAGGCGACCGCATCGCGATCACCTTCGATCTACCCAGACGCCTGGGCAGCGCCGATGCCCGTCTGGTGGAGGAGGCGGCGAGCCGGTACGGGGACTTTCTGGGCGCGGATGTCGTGATGCGGTGATTGCGGTCACGGTTGGGACCTCGATTCGTCCCCATCTTCCGCGTCCGAATCGTCACCTCGCCGCATCAAGCGCGGACTGCCGTGCGGCTCACACCATAGCAAGGGTCGAATCATGGGTTTCCTTACCAAGCCGATCAAGAATCTCGATGACCTCTTCGTGCACACCCTCCAGGACATTCTGTACGCCGAGCAGCGCATTACGAAGGCCTTGCCGAAGATGATCCAGAAGGTCTCCGATCCGCAGCTGCAGGAGGCCTTCCGCAGTCACCTGGAGGAGACCAAGGGCCAGATCAAGCGGCTCGAGCAGGTATTCCAGATGCACCAGGCGGAGGCGAAGGCCGTCACCTGTCCCGCCATCGACGGTATCATCGAGGAAGCCGAAGAGATCATGGGTGACTCGAAGGACACCGAGGTGCTGGACGCAGCGGCCCTCGCGGCGGCACAGGCGGTGGAGCACTACGAGATCGCGCGGTACGGGACGCTGATCGCCTGGGCGCGGCAGCTGGGGCGGCCGGACTGCGCCAGCGTGCTGGAGCCGACGCTGGAGGAGGAGAAAGCGGCTGACCGCAAGCTGACCACGATCGCCCAGGCCAGGGTCAACCGGGTCGCAGCGCTCAGGTAGGGTAGCGGAAGGGTGAAGGGGGCGGCCGGGCGTCAGGCTCGGCCACCCCCCTTCATTCTGCGCAGACGGACGGAGAGCGCGAGCAGCGTGGTGTCGGGTCGGCGCGCGCGTCAGGCGGCCCGGCCGGTGTACTCCTTGATGGCGGCGCTCAGCTTGGTCACCGTCTGCTGCACTTCGGTCCACTCCGGGTGACCCGCACCCAGGTTGCCAGTGGACAGCTCGCTGGCGAGCGCGCGGCAGAACTCGGCCGCGCGGCGTAGCCGAAAGCGCTCGGCCGCCTCGCGTGGGGCCTCCGCGCCCGCAGCGGTGAGAAGAGCCCAGACCCGGAGCCGGATCTCGTCCACGGTGCTCTTGAACTCCGGCAGCCCCTCCGGCGGGACTTCTCCAGCCTCCAGGCGGCCCTCCAGATCCTGGAGGATGATGCGCATCCGCGTGAGTTCCTCTTGCACACTGGCGGCCACGTCAGACCTCCGATGTAGGGAGCCGTTCGGATGGTATACATGGTATATAAGGAACCGTCGGGTGCTGTGGCGCCGGCGTATGCCGACTAATGGTTCCAAGACTGCCGCTTCGCGAGAGCACGACCGGGCTGGTCTATGGTGCGCGAGGTGGCTCCCAGAGCTCGAGGCGGTTGCCCTCGGGATCCACCACCCACCCGAACCTGCCGAACTCGGAGGTCTCCACGCGATCGTCCACCTCGCACCCTTCCGACCGCAGAGCGGCGAGGCCGAGTGCGACGCCCAGCACCGCACCCCACAGGGCGCCATTCAGGCACAGCGTGAACAGGAGCACCGCCACGCCCTGGTACGTGCCCCCTTGCAGCCCCATCCACTCGAGCGCTGGCACCACCGCGAAGAGCGTAGGGA
>DATLHD010000219.1:0-7521 GCA_035540075.1 Gemmatimonadales bacterium | reverse complement strand
GCCCTGGGAAGGGCCGAGATATACCCGTCGGACTGAGCCATGCCCCCTCGCAGGAAGAGGCCGCCCCAGCGGTCGCTGTTGGGGATGTGGCGCAGCCAGGCATAGACCACCGCGGCCGTGATCACCAGGCTGGCGCCCAGGATCGCGAGCGCCTGCGCCACGTCGCCGGCCGTGGGCGCGCCGCCCATCATCGCCAGCACCATCGCCGCGGCTACCGCTACGAGGCCCAGCACGCCGGCGACGCCGAAGCCCGGCAGCACGAACGCCTCGATCGCGAGCGCCACCAGCCCGAGCCCGAGCAGGAGGACCTCCTCCCAGCCCGCGAGGCCCAGCAGGAAGCTCGAGCCGAAGAAGAGCCCCAGCGACGCCAGACTGACCAGCCCGCCGAGACCGAAGGCCCCGCTCTTGATCTCCAGCACCAGTCCCAGGATACCGAGCGAAAGGAGCAGCGGCGAGACGAGTGGGCTGGTCAGGAACCGCACCACCTGTTCAGCCCAGTTGGGCGCGACCGAGACGACCTGCGCCCCGCCGAGACCGACCGCGTCGAGCAACGCGGCCTCATCGGCCACTTCCGCGCGGGCGTACCCCACCTTGCGCGCCTCGCCGCTGGTGAGGGTGAGCAGCTGGCCCTTCGCGACCACGCCGGGGATCTCGACGGCTTCGTCCACCATCGCCTCGGCGATACGCGGGTCGAGACCGCGCTCCTCGGCGACCGAGCGGAACTCGGCGCGCATCGCCGAAACCATCTTCTCGGAGGCGCGATTGCCCTCGCCGTCCACCGGGGTGGCAGCCCCCATGACGGCACCGGGTCGCATGTAGATCTCCTTCGCGGAGATCGCGATCAGCGCGCCGGCGCTGAAGGCCCGAGGGTTGACGAAGGCGTACACCGGGATCCTGGCCCGACGCACCGCGTCGGAGATCCGTTCGGCGGCGTCGATCCGGCCGCCGGGAGTGTCGATGTCGAGATAGGCGGCGGCGGCACCGGCGGTTTCCGCCTCCCGGAGCGCCCGGGCGACGTAGGGCGCCAGACCATTCTCCACCGTGCCGCTCACCGCGACGCGGTAGACGACCGGCGTCTGGCCGTAGGCGGGAGCCGCAAGCGCGAGGGAGGCGAGCGTCACGTGCAGCAGTCGGCGCATCGCGGCGTTCCTCTTGGGGGGAGACGCCTGAAATCTAGTCTTCGTGGCCGTGGTGGCGATAGGCTCGCCGATCGTCGCGCATCTCGTGCACACGATGGAGCAGGTGGTCGCGCATGATCATCAGCCTGGCCCGCTGGACCGGGGTAAGGAACGACAGCTTGCCCATCTCCTGCCGGATACTCTGCGCGTATTCGACGCGGAGATCGAGCAGCTCCCGCGTCATGTGCGCGACGCTGTCCGGATCGGCCTTTTCCCCGGCGTCCAGCTGCTGGTCGATCGCGACGTAGAGCGCTCGCTCGCGACGCCGCATGTCCCGGCGGCGGGACCCGTTCTCCTTCGCCACTTCCTTGAGCTTGGCGGCCTGCTCGTCGGACAGGTCCAGCTCCTCCTTGATCCGCTCGGAGAAGCGGCGCTCGATCTGCTCGCGGAGCGCCGGCCCACCGGGCGGGCTGTCGGGCTGCTGCGCGAGGAGAGGCACGGCCGGACCGGCGACCAGCAGAAGCGAAAGCAAGAGACGCGGCATCAGCCCTCCCAGGTGGCGAAGATCTGCTCGAGCTCGGCATCCACCTCGTCGTCCGCCGTCGTGGAGTCGTGCGCCGAGGTGCCGGCAAGCGGGCCGTCGAGCGCCTGGAGCAGGGTGTCGAGCTGGGCAGTGTCCAGGCCTTCGAGCTCAGGGAGCGGGACCAGAGGGTCGGCCGTCACGGCCACGGCGGGCGCCGTCGCCTGGCGGGACTCGGGCCCACGAGCCACCACGAGCGCGAGGGCGGCAGCGGCGGCGGCGGTGCCGGCGAGCACCCAGCCCCAGCGACTTCGCCGGTCGGCCATGCGCTCGGAGGCCAGGCGGTGCTGAACGGCGGCGGCGATGGTGGCCGGGTCCACGCTCGGCGCGCTCGCCTCCAGTCGACGCGCAGCGAGCACCAGATCCCACTCGGCGCGGCAATCGGCACAACTCGCGAAATGGGCGGCTTCTTCGGCGGACCACGCCGCCCGTAGCAGGGCGACGTCGGGCATGCGGTCGGAGAGGCGTTCGCAATCGCTCATCGAACCAGCTCCTTCAGGCGTTTGACCGCGTGATGGTAGTGCACCCGTGCCGCACCGGGCGTGGTGCCGAGGGCCGCGGCGATCTCGGCGTATCCCGACCCCTGCTGGGTGCGAAGGAGGAAGACCTCGCGCTGGAGCCGCGGCAGCGACGCGATCCCGCGGCGCAGCCCTTCCTCGGTCTCCGTCGCGGCAAGCTCGGCCTCAGGATCGGCGCGGTCGGGCAGGTCGCGATCCTCGAGCGACAGCACCTGGCGGCCCTTCCGGCGCCGGAATTCGTCCCGCAACACGTTTCCCGCGATGGCGAAGAGCCAGCTGCGGAACGAGGCCTCGCCCCGCCAGCCGTCCAGCCTTCGGAAGGCCCGGAACAGGGCCTCCTGCACCAGGTCCTCGATCTCGTCCGGCGCGGCGCCCGAGCTGTAGAGATACCGCCCAAGTGCGGGCGCATGACGGCGCACCAGCTCCGCCGCGGCGCGCTCGTCACCGGCCCGGTAGGCGGAGGCCAGCTCGTGATCGGAGGGGGTCTCCAGCACGGGAGAGGCGCTCATCCAGCGCTGACCGACGTCACGTGTCGCCGTTTGTTAAGCGCCGCTATCTTAGGCCAATGAGACGCCCACACGTCATCGCTCACCGCGGTGCGTCCGGTTACGAGTACGAGAACTCGCGTGCCGCCTTCCGCCGGGCGGTGATGCTGGACGCCGACGGTGTCGAGCTCGACGTCCATGCCACTCGTGACGGCGCCATCGTGGTCCATCACGACGCCGAGATTCCCGGGTTCGGGCCGCTTCCCTTGCTGTCCCGCGACGAGGCTCGACAAGTGCGGATCCGAAACGGGGAGTCGCTGCCGTTGCTCTCGGAAGTCCTGGAGCTGGTCGGGAACCGGGAGGTCTACGTCGAGGTCAAGAGCCTGCCCGAGGTCCATGACCAGGAGCTGCTCGAGGTGCTGGACCGGGGTCCCGCGCCGGGCCGCTACGCGGTGCACAGCTTCGACCACCGCATCGTGCACCGCCTCGGCGTCCGCCGGCCGGAGCTCAGGCGCGGCATCCTGCTCTCGGCGTATCTCGCCGACCCGGTCGCGGCGATGCGGGGTGTCGGCGCGACCACGCTGTGGCAGGAGTGGCAGCAGGTAGACCAGGAGCTGGTGAACCGGGTGCACAACGCCGGCTTCTCGCTGATCGCCTGGACCGTAAACGAGATCGGGGACCTGGAACGGATGGCGCGGCTTGGGGTGGATGGGCTCTGCGGCAACTACCCCGATCGGATTCGGGTCGCGATCGCGACCCGGGTCGAGGAAGTGTCGCGGACCTGAGCGTCAGGGGGTCGGGGTCGGCACCGGTGGCTCCACCGGTTGACTCGGCTGCGCCGAAGCCCGCTGCCTGCGTGCCTCCGCGATCTGGCCTTCCAGGCGGGCGATGTCCTTCTGCAGATCATCTAGCCGGAGCAAGAGGGCGTCCATCCGGCGCGGATCCGCCTCCCCGCCCCGCTCCCGGAGAAGGATCAGCAGGCCCAGGTCGCGCGCGGCATTGTCCTGCTTGCGGCGGTAACGGAGCAGCTCGATCTGCAGCTTGCCCTCGTCCAAAGCGGCCTGGGCCTTCTTGCCGAACTCTGAGAGCTCCTGGTTCAGGCGATCGAACAGCGTGGACCTGGTCATGTCGTTTCCTCCCTGGTGGCTGGCCGGACCCTGACGCGATCCCACCCCAAAGTGTTTCAAGGCGAAACGCCAGCCCTCATCAAGCCCAAGTCAAGAAGATAAGCCAAAAGGGAAGGCGGCCGCGGCCGCCTTCCCCTTGCACCCTTCGACCGGCTTGACGCTCAGATCGCGGCAGCCTCGGCCGGATAGACCGACACCTTCTGCCGGTCCTTGTCCTTGTACTCGAACTTGACGACGCCATCGACCAGCGCGAAAAGGGTGTCGTCGTTCGCGCGCCGGACGTTCTTTCCCGCGTGGAATCTGGTCCCGCGCTGCCGGACCAGGATGTTGCCCGCGACGACTTTCTCCCCGCCGTAGCGCTTCACGCCCAGGTACTGGGGATTGCTGGTCCGCCCGTTCCGGCTGGAGCCTACGCCCTTCTTGTGTGCCATGTGTTACCTCAGCCCAGCTTCAGATCGGTGATGCGGACCTCGGTGAACCGCTGCCGGTGCCCGGTCTTGCGACGGTAGTTCTTCCGCCGCTTGAACTTGAAGACGTAGATCTTGGGCTCCTTCCCCTCGCCTACGACCTCGGCCTCCACCGAAGCCCCCTTGATCAGCGGGGCGCCGGTCTTGATCGTCTCGCCATTGGAGGAGAGGAGAACCTCGTCGAAGGTTACCTTGGAGCCGGCCGCCGCATCCATCAGCGGCAATCGGAGGGTCTTGCCCTTCTCCGCACGGTACTGCTTACCGAGGGCCCGGAAGATCGCGTACATGAAACAATCCGTGTAGAAGTTTGCCCAGACGTTAGCCGCTAAAGTTATGTGAGACGCTGGCTTGGCGCAAGGGAGGCCGGGACGCTGGCTTGCTTGACATTGCCTCCCTGCCTCCAGATGTTGCGCCGAGCACCCGCCCGTTCCGCTCGCGCACTAGTTTGTGCGCCGCCGGGCGGGTGCGCAAGCAGGACGTCAGCTGACCCACGTTCGGAGTGTGCAATGTTGGTCTGGAGTGCGCTTCTGGCCGCCGTTCTCGCCACCGATACCACAAAGATCTCCCCCGACCCCAAGGTCACGATCGCCGTGGACTCGAGCCGCAAGGAGCTGGTGCTCAGGGCCGGTCCGTTCGACCTCCCGAACATGCCGCCGATGGACGATCACGCGATGATGAGGGACCGGGGCATGGCCCACGACACGCCGATCCAGCACTTCGCCTGGCCGTTGCAGGGGTGGCTCCGCGGTTTTGAGCTGGAGCTCAAAGACGGCCAGGGCAATCCGGTGCCGCGACGGGTTGTCCACCACATGATCATGGTGAACTTCAGCCGGCGGATGCTGCTCTACTCTGCGCCCGAGCGGCTCTTCGGTGCCGGTACCGAGACCGCCGACGTCAAGGTCCCGAAGACCATCGGGGTGCCGATGCAGCCCGGTATGGACCTCGGCCTGTACGTCGCCTGGCACAACGACACCGGCAAGGATCTGCAGGGCGTGCAGATGACGCTACGGATGCTGTGGATGCCCAGGAACCAGAACCCGCAGCCGGTGAACGCCATGCCGATCTACATGGACGTGAATCTCACGGTGGGCGGCAGCAACACCTTCGACGTGCCCCCGGGCAGATCGGAGAAGGCGCATGAGTTCGTCCTGCCGGTCAGCGGTCGGTTGCTCGGTGTCGGCGGGCACCTGCACGACTACGGGGTGCGGGTGCGACTGGAGGACGCGGAGTCAGGCAAGCTGCTCGCGGAGGTCGTAGCCACGCGCGACTCGGCCGGCAAGGTGAGCAAGGTGAGCCGCAAGCTCTTCGGGGTGACGGGCGACGGGCTCAAGCTGAAGGGCGATCACCGCTACCGGGTGGTGGGCGAATACGAGAATCCCACCGGGCAGACCCTGATCAGGGGGGCCATGGCCCACATGTCCGGTCTCTTCGCTCCCGATGACATGGGCGACTGGCCGAAGATCGACGCGTCGAACCCAGACTATCGGCGGGATCTGGTGTCATTGCAGGTGAACCGCGAACACGGCGGGCACACGCACTGAGATAGCGCTCAGTCCTCCACGATCCTCCGCACCCCTACCCATCTCGTGTACCACCACCGCCCGTAGGGGTCTTCTCCGCTCAACAGGCTCACTTGCACCCCATGGCTCGCGCTGTGGATGAAGCGACCGTCCCCGATGTACAGTCCCACGTGGGTGACCGGTCCGCCGGAGTTCGAGAACGTCAGCAGGTCACCCGGTCGGAGCGATGATCTGTTTCGAGCGATCGCCCTTCCCTCTCTTGCCTGGTCCCGGCTGGTGCGCGGCAGCCCGACCCCATGCTGCCCGTAGGCGTGCTGGATGAGGCCGGAGCAGTCGAATCCTCCGCCATTCGCCCCCGTGCCACCCCACTCGTAAGGGCGGCCCATCGCCTGCTTCGCGGTGGCGACGACGGCCTGGCGCAAGCGGTCCGCATCCCGTCCCTCGGCAGGAAGCGGGCGATCGGAGGGTGGAGCCTCCGTCGGTGGCGGAAGCTCGGCAGCCGGCGTGGCCGCCGGCTGGGGCGATCCTCCGCCGCGGCCTCCGAACCGGATGGAGAGGCCCGCGGCCATTTCGAGACCGTCTCGCGAGTCCAGGGACAGTTCCCGCCAACGCGCTTCCGCCGCAAAGGAGAGAAACGAAACAGGCAGGAGCTGATATCCCCCGCCGACGGACCAGGACCCCCAGGCATCCGAAAAGTCGTTGCCGGTGTTCGAGCCCATGCCGGCTCCCACGCCGGCTACCAGATACGGCCCCTGGCCCGCGCCCTTGAATGCGGTGAGGTCGAGCGAGAGACCGGCGAGGGCACCGTCGCCGCCCTGGGCGCGCCGGAGATAGTTCGCCTGGAGGCCGAGCCCCAGCGGTCCGGTGAGCGCACGGCTCATCCCGAGCCGGTAGACGTCCCATCCCTCGTCATCGTAGAATCGACCGACCTGGCCCTCCAGGCCCTGGGCCGAAACGGGAGCGGCATACAGGGTCGCCAGGAACAACGGCGCCAGTGCGCATCGAAGCCACGCCGGCGTCATCGCTCGCGCACCGGATGGCCGCTGCGCAGGTCCACCAGGTAGGCGTCACCCGGGGCGCAATGGTTGGAGAGTCGTGCCCGCATGGTCGTGTCGTTCACGATCTCGGGCGCGGTACCGGTGTACAGCAGCGGCACCGGCACGCGGGCGTCGCCGCGTCGGATCTCGAGCGCGCGATCGGTACAAGTCGCGCCATCGGCTCCCTTCACCTCGCGGGCGAGCGTGAACCAGACCTCCACGCCGCCTGGGGCCGTCGCGACCAGGGAGTCCGCCGGCGCGACCGGTTGAGTGCTCGCCGAGTCCGCGGGTCGTGCCTTCTCCTGCTCACCGCATCCCGCGCCCAGGACCGTGACCAGCGCGACCACCCAGCAGCGGCGGGTCACGGTGATCGTACCTCGGCGTCGGCGTGCTCCGGGATGCGCAGCTCCGTAGTATCGGGGGTACCGTCCTCCGTCACCGCGAGCACCTCGCGCATCTCGGGCGAGCGCCGCAGGTACTCGAGCCAGCCGATTAGCGCCGCGAACCCCGTCAGCGCGCCGAACAGCGCGGTGACCGCCAGTCCCTTCACCGGATCCTCCAGGCGCATGGCGAGGAGCGCACCTGCCACGGCCCCGAAAAACGAAGCTGCCCACGCCAGGAATGGCGTGAGCAGCCAGCCGAAAATGCGGAAGAGCAGGCGAATCCAGC
>DATLHD010000218.1:0-4289 GCA_035540075.1 Gemmatimonadales bacterium | reverse complement strand
CAAAGAGGGCGAAACTCGACGCGGCACAGGCCAGCAGAGTGGATCTCCTCTTGGGCATGTGGTGCTCCCCTCCCTCAGAAGAAAAAGTGCAACGGAGGTGACGGCAGGAACCTACGGCCGTGATGGGTGGAATAAGCCCCTATCTTACTACCGCGCCCTGCCGCCGCAAGTACACGTGCGTTCGGGCCACCACTTCTCCCTTTCCTGGACCCCTCATGCTACTGCGCCAGCTCGTGCTTGCCGGTCTCGTGCTCCTGCCCCTCGCCTCCGCCGCGGGCCAGGAACGGAACATCAACTACGACTTGATCGTCGCGAGTCGCGATGGGAAGACGACACTGGTGGGCGACCTCCTCGACCGGGGCGCCAAACCCGACTCCCGCGACCGGAATGGTGACACGCCCCTCAACCTCGCGGCACGGCGCGGCGACATCGAGCTCGTCACGCTCCTGCTTCAGCGCGGCGCGAGCCCCGATATGCCGAACCTCGCCCGGGTGACCCCGCTGATGTCGGCCGCGTTCGACGGACACGTAGCGGTGATGCGGCTGCTGCTCGAGCGGGGAGCGGCGACGGAGCCCATCGATCAGGTGGACAAGACGGCCATGGTCTACGCGGCCGGCGCGGGCCATGCGGACTGCGTGGGGGTGCTGCTGGATGCGGGGGTGGACATCAATGCGCGGTACCGGCACCAGCTCACGGCCCTCATGTGGGCCGCGGCGTCCGGGAGCCTTCCCACCGTCGATCTGCTTCTCCAGCGCGGGGCCGACGTGGAGGCGCGCGACGATCGCGGCAAGCGCGCGGTCGACATCGCGACGGACGAGCACCAGAGTGACATCGTTCGCCGGCTGGCGGCGGGGTCAGGGAGTCAGGGGGCGTCCACCGGCCCGTAGTCGCCGTAGCGCTCCAGCGCCTGGGCCGCCGCCTGGCGCAGGCGCTCCGCGGTGCTCGAGTCCATACCGACCGGGGCCGGGAGGCCGGCGAGAGAGTGTGCGGAGAGGCCGCCGAAGAGGGTCAGCGCCGCCGCCCAGCTGCCCGCCACGGTCGGGTGAAAACCGTCGCCGCCGTAGAGCGGCAACTCCGGCTCCTCCTCCCAGGCCGCACGCCAGGCCTGTCCCGCCGGCAGGAACCAGCCATCGACATCGCGCGCCGCGAGCGCGTAGGAGTCGCGTACCCGGTCGAACCACGCGAATCGGCTCCGCTCCGGCCAGACCATGTAGAGAGCCGATTGGCCTCCCGACTGACGCACCAGCTCGTCGTACGTGCCGGTCCATTCCCGCAGGTTCGCTCGGCTCTCCGCCAGCGAGGATGGGCCTTGCTGCAGCACGACCGCGTCCCAATGGCTGCCCCTGATCTTCGCCTGGACCTGGCCGCGCTCCCACTGATCCTGGAGACTCGCGCCGCCGCTCAGCTGGACATCGACGAACCAGCCGAGCCCGGCGGCCGCGGCGAGCGTCCGAACCATGCCGGGCACGTCGTTGACCTGCGTCAGGCTGTTTCCAATGAAGAGCACGCGCGCGCCCGCGCCGAGGCCGGGAGGATTGGGGATCGGCGGGCCGGGTGGCGGCGAGGGCGGAGGCTCCGGCGAATTCGGCGGTGGTGGCGACGGTGGGTTGGGAGACTCGGGCTCTTCCGGCGGAGGGTTGTTGTCGGTCGGCGGCGGCGTGGCGTCGCCGGAGGAGCCGGCGCAGGCCGGGGATCCCAGCGCCAGACACAGAACCATCGCCGCCGCCCGCCAGTCGTGGTACATGAGCCATCTCCCGGTCGTGGGCCGCGGGGTCGTCCGCGCCGCTCTAGAGAGGACGCCGATCATCGGATTGGCGGCACGCCGGCGGGTTCCGCTTGACTCCTCATCACCCCCGGTCGATTTTCCCCCGCGGGTCGAGGCACCCCCAACCAGGATCCGCATGGCTGCCACATCAGCAACCGCCCCGTCGCCGCCCGCCGCCGGCGGTCTCCCTCACGACCAACTGCTCGAACTCTATTACTGGATGAGGCTTACCCGGTCGCTCGAGGAGCGGCTGGTCAACCTGTACCGCCAGACCAAAGTGGTCGGCGGTCTGTTTCGCTCCCTGGGCCAGGAGGCCTGCGCCGTGGGCTCCGCCTTCGCCCTCCGGCGGGAGGACGTGCTGTCGCCGCTGATCCGGAACCTCGGCTCGATGCTGGTCAAGGGTGCAACGCCGGTCGAGGTGCTCCGCCAGTACATGGCGAGGGGTGATTCACCCACCCGCGGCCGGGAACTCAACATCCACTTCGGCGACGTGGTGGACCGCAACTTCGTGGGGCAGATCTCTCATCTGGGCGACATGGTCCCAGTCATGGCCGGCGTCACGCTCTCGTTTCGGATGCGGAAGCAGCCGCGGGTCGGCCTGGTGTACGTGGGCGACGGGGCAACCTCTACCGGCGCCTTTCACGAGGGGTTCAACTTCGCCGCGGTGCAGCGCTGCCCGCTCGTGGTCGTGGTGGAGAACAACTGCTACGCCTATTCCACCCCCACCGACCAGCAGTGCGCGGCCGAGCGCCTGACCGACAAGGCAGCAGGCTACGGCATCCCCGGCGTTCGCGCCGACGGGAACGACGTGCTCGAGGTGTATCGGGTCACCCGGGAGGCGGTGGAGCGGGCGCGGCGCGGCGAAGGCGTGACGTTGCTCGAGCTCATGACGTACCGGCGGAAGGGCCACGCGGAGCACGACAACCAGTCGTACGTGCCCGCCGGCGAGATCGACCGCTGGGCTCGGGAGAACGACCCGCTCGACCGCTACCTGAAGACGCTGACGGAGGACCAGGGCATCGGTGTCGACCAGCTGACCTCCATCGACGACAGGGTGAAGGCCGAAATCGACCGGGCTACCGACGAGGCCGAGGCCTCGTCCTTCCCCGAGGCGCTGGACGCGCTCGAAGGCGTGTACGCCGATCCGCCGCGGATGCCGGTGCTCTGGTACCGCGAGGGCGTGCGCCGCGCAGTGGAAAAGCACGAGCGCCCCTCGAGCTGGGGGACCCACGATGGCTGAGGTCACCTACCTGGAGGCGATCCGCCAGGCGCTGTTCGAGGAGATGGAGCGCGACCCGGACGTCTTCTGCCTGGGCGAGGACATCGCTCGCTACGGCGGCGCCTTCAAGGTGACCGATGGCCTGCTGGACCGGTTCGGCGCCGAGCGGGTGATCGACACGCCGATCAGCGAGACCGGCTTCGTGGGCGCAGCGGCCGGTGCCGCGCACATGGGCATGCGGCCGGTCTGCGAGATGCAGTTCATCGACTTCGTCTCCTGCGCCTACAGTATCCTCACCAACTACGTCGCCACGGCCCGTTACCGCGCCTTTCTCCCGTGCCCGATGGTCGTCCGCGGACCGAGCGGCGGCTACGTGCGCGGCGGGCCGTTCCACTCGCAGAATCCCGAGGCCGCCTTCCTCCACACCCCGGGCCTGAAGATCGTCTACCCCGCCACCGCGGCCGACGCGAAAGGCCTCCTCAAGGCGGCGATCCGGGACGACGACTGCGTGCTGTTCTTCGAGCACAAATACCTGTACCGCCGGATCAAGCAGGAGCTTCCCCAGGGCGATCACGTGGTGCCGATCGGCAAGGCCCGGCTGGCGCAGGAGGGCAAGGACCTGTCGATCATCACCTATGCGGCGACGGTGTGGAAGGCGCTGGAGGCCGCGGAGCAGCTGCAGCGGGAGGATGGGCTCTCGGTCGAAGTGCTCGACCTGCGCTCGTTGCTCCCGATGGATGACGAGGCGATCGCGGCGACGGTGAAGAAGACCAACCGGGTGCTGATCGTCCACGAGGATACCGTGACCGGCGGCATCGCCGGCGAGATCACCGCCCGGATCCAGGATCTGGCGTTCGAGTGGCTGGACGCGCCTGTCAAGCGGGTGGCCGCGCACGACGTTCCGCTTCCGTATGCACCGCAGCTGGAGGACTTCGTCCTTCCGCAGACGACCGATATCGTGCGCGCGGCGAGGTGGCTCGCGGCGTACTGAAGGCGACAAGGAGTCAGAGGATGGCGACGATAGATGTGATCATGCCCCAGATGGGCGAGTCCATCGCCGAGGGCACGCTTTCCCGCTGGATCAAGAAGGTGGGCGACTCGGTCAAGCGCGACGAGCCGATCTTCGAGATCTCCACCGACAAGGTGGATGCCGAGATCCCGGCCCCGGCGGCAGGAGTGCTGAGCGAGATCCTGGTGCAGGAAGGTGAGACCGTCGCGGTGCAGACGGTCGTGGCGCGGATCGACACCGAGGCGGCCGCCGGCGCGGCGAAGGCTGCCCCGAGCCGCGGCGAAGGACCCGCCGTG